>DAOUBZ010000207.1:0-4141 GCA_034432515.1 Chloroflexaceae bacterium
GTGCATCCGGCAAGTCCCGTGTCACCCTGAGCCCTTCGGCTGCGCTCAGGGTACACTCCGCGAAGGGTCCCGCCCGAGATGCTTCGCTGCGTCTACCCTGAGCGAAGTGAAGGGCTCAGGGTGACACGGGACTTGCCGGATGCACCACTACGCTGAAGCCCTGCGCTGCATGCAGAGGAGGCCCCCGATGAACGACAGTTTGCGTATGATCGTTGTCGGGACGGGTACGATGGGCCGGGCCTGGCTCGAGGTTCAGCGTGACGACGGGCGCTGGACGCTGGCTGCTCTGGTCGATGTGGCGCCCGACGCGCTCAACGCCGCGGGCGCAGCCTTCGGCGTGCCCGAGGAGCAACGCTATGGCAGTGCCGACGCCGCCTTTGAGCAGGTCGCGGCCGATGCCGTGCTGGTCGTCACGCCGCCCGAGACCCACCGCGTCATCAGTATTGCGGCCCTGAGCCGGGGGCTGCCGGTCTTTAGCGAAAAGCCCCTGGCCGCCAACCTCGCCGATGGCATCGCGGTGCTGCGCGCCGCCCGTCAGAGCGGCGCGCTGCTGATGGTCGGCCAGAGCCGCCGCTGGATGCCGCATATTGTGGCCCTGCGCGATGCGGTGCGCAATGGGCGTATCGGCGAGTTGGGCTACATCACCTGCCAGTTCCGCGTGCCCTTCCGCTTCGGCGGCTGGCGGGACAGTATGCCCGAGGTGCTGATCGAGGACCTGGCCATTCACCACTTCGATACCATCCGTTTTATCGCCGGGCGCAACGGCCAGCGTGTCTTCGCCTATAGCTTTCGCCCGGCATGGAGCTGGTTCCGTGGCAATTCGTGCGCCAGTGTCAACCTGCAGCTGACTGGCGATGTGCCGGTCAACTACTTTGGCAGCTGGGTCGCCCGTGGGCCACGTAGTTCCTGGGACGGCGAGCTGATCGTCGCCGGCTCCGAGGGGGCGCTGCTGCTGCGCGACGACGAGAGCGTCTGGATCTTCTCGGGCGAAGACGAGACCCCGCGCCCGCTCGAACTGCCGCGCCTGGAGCCTGCCGGTATGGCCCGTGGCCTCGACATCTTTACCCGCGCGCTGCGGGGCGAAGCGGCGCCCGAGCCCGATGGCGAGGATAACATCTTCAGCCTTGCCCTCACCTCGGCAGCGGTGGCCTCGTCGCGCACGGGGATGACGGTTGACGTGGACGCGCACCTGCGCGCCGCGGGCTGGTCACCCACGCGCCTGCAACCGGCCCGTAGTAGCCGGCCACCCGGGGTGGGGAGCAGCTGATGGCGTGGGCCGGCGCCAGGATCGCGTATAATGGCTCCGTTTTCAGGCACCCGCGATTCTGCATGCGGCAGGGTGAGCGTTATGCACCTCGGACTCTGGCTCGAGCTTCGCCCCAGTGATGACCTGTCCCGCCTCACCGACCAGGTGGCTGAACTGGGCTTCGGTACGCTGCAGGCCCACTTTCCCGCCGGCTGTGACGCAAGCTTCGCCCGGCGGGTGCACCGCGCCTGCGCCGGCAGTGGCCTCGAGCTCGTCGCCGTCTCCGGCTACGCGAACCCGCTGCGCCCCGATGAGGCGCCGAAAGGCTACACCCAGGCCGGCATCGCCACACTGGTCGAACTGCTACCACTGCTCGATGCGCGCCGGGTGGTGACATGGAGCGGCACCTACGCCGCGGGTCTGCGCGAACCACACCCGGAGAACCACAGCGCGACCGCCTGGCAGGCGCTCCATCGTGCCGTGGACGAACTGCTCCCCCTGCTCGACGCGAACGACGCTATCCTTGTGCTTGAGCCCTTCTTCACCCACGTCCTCGATGGCCCCGAACGGATCGTGACCTTCTGCCAGGAGGTTGGCTCGCCCTATGTGCGGGTCGTGCTCGACCCGCCGGGCCTGCTTCCGCCGGCGACCTGGGAGCAGCAGGCCGAACTGCTGCCGGCGAGCATTGCCATGCTGGCGCCCTACGTCGGTCTGGTCCATCTCAAAGACATGCGCCTGCGCGATGGGGTGCTCGAGCTACCGGGGCCCGGTGAAGGGGTGCTCGACTACGGTGTCTTCCTCAACGCCGTTGCCCGGGCCGGCATCGGCGCGCCGCTGGTGATCGAGCACGTCAGCCTTGAACAGGCGCCCGCCGCCCGGCGGTATGTGCTCGCGCACAGCCGCGCCCTGTGGTAGCAGCATCGCTACCGCCCCTACCCGACCGGGTAGGCTGAAACCGCCCCCCGTGCGGTCGTCCCACCCGTACCTCAGGGGTATACTGAAGCCGTTGGACTACGTGATGGAATGAACGTGGTCCGTCTGTGGTACGGTGGTGGATGGGTATGGAGCAGCGCCCGGTCATCCTGGCAGTGGTTGGCGATAGCGCAGCGGGCAAGACGACGCTCAGCGCCGGGATTGCTGCAATCCTCGGGCCAGGACGGGTGGTCACGCTCAGCCTCGATGATTACCACCGCTTCAGCCGCGCCGAGCGCGAAGCCCGCGGGCTGACGCCGCTCCACCCGGACTGTAACCACATTGAGTTGATGGAAGAACATCTCCACCGGCTCGCCAGTGGGCAGCCGATCGTCAAACCGGTTTACAATCATACAACCGGTGATATTGATGGGCGTCAGGGGCTTGCCCCGGCGCCTTTTATTATCGCCGAGGGACTGCTCGGCCTGGCCACGCCCCGGCTGCGCGAGCCCTACCACGTCAAGGTCTTCCTCGACCCACCCGAGGCCCTGCGCGAGCGCTGGAAGCTCCAGCGCGATAGTGTGCTGCGTGGCTATACGCCCGAGCAGGTGCACGCCGAGATCGTCCGTCGTCGCCCCGATGCTGCCGAGTTCATCCAGCCCCAGCGCGGCTGGGCCGATATCGTGGTGCGCTTTTTCCCCAATGGCGAGGGGCCCGATGGCCAGCTCAATGTACGCCTGGTGCTGCGCCCTACGCTTAGCTACCCCGATCTCAGCCAGGTGCTCGCCCGCCAGATCCAGCCGCCGGCCCTGCGGCTGCGGGTGGGCCGCGATGAGGGCCGGCTCACCGAGATATTCGAGATCGATGGCGCGATCAGCGCCGCCCAGGCCGCCGCCGTTGAGGAGGTGATCTGGGCCAATCTCCCCGGGCTCAGCTACCTGCGCCCCGAGCAGCTCGGCCTCTACCTCTACGGCCGCGAACAACGCCAGAGCCACGCCCTCGGCCTGGTCCAGCTGCTGATCGCCTACCAGCTCCTGCTCCGCGCCGAGGCCTGCGCCTGAGCCTCATCGGCCAGCCCACGCAAGAGCGCGCCTAGCGCAGCCCGCGCAGCCTCGCTGGCCGGGCTGCCGTCGGTGTAAATCGCGCCGGCCCGGGCCGGGGTCAGCTGCTGCTGGAAGGCGACGAACGCCGGTAGGCTCGCCAGGTCGCCGCCGGCGCCAGGCTCGGCGGCCGCAAACGCTGCGACCGCTGCCGGGCTGTTTGAGAAGATGACATAATGATCGATCAGGGCGAAGGCGGCGATCGGGCTGGGCGTGCCGCCCTCGGTGGCGTAGATCGTTACGCCGCCTTGTTCGCGGGTGACGATGCGCTCGCCGGCAGCCTCGCGCGCCGCACGGTGCTCAGCCAGGAAGGCCTGCGCCTGCGGGTCGTTCTTCGAGCCGAACAGAAACAGTACCTCGCCACTGCGCAGCAGCGCCGCCCCCGGATCGGGCCCGGCGAGCACCGCCGGATCGACGCCGCGCACCGCCACCGCGACTTCGCTGCCCAGCCAGGTGACGACATGCTCGCGGTAGCTGACGCCGAGCAGGCGCTCGACCGGCGCGGCAAGCGCCGCCGGGTCGGGGACGCCGAGGCCCTCGCTGAGCGCGCGGCGTAGCTGTTCGAGCTCGACCACGCCCCCCAGGTTGGGCGTGGTCGTTGCGTAGAGCTGGGTGTCGGCGGGGAGCAGCTGCGGGGCGCTCGGTCCACGGGTGGCCAGCAGCAGCCAGGTAAACAGCCCGCCGCCGATCAGGATCGCGATCAGGGTCACCGCGAGCCCGCCTAGCAGAGCGTAGCCCAGACCGTGTTCGCGGGTGGCGGGACGGGTGACCGGTGGTGAAGCGGACATCGTGAGCTCCATCAGCTCCAGGTGCGCAGGACGATCGTAGATGCGCCGGGCTCATGGTACCATGGGTCGGTCGCCAGGGTGTTGGGGGGGGGGGG
>DAOUBZ010000208.1:0-8887 GCA_034432515.1 Chloroflexaceae bacterium
GCACACAACATGGCGTATACTGATGCCATGGACGAACTCCCCGCGACCTGGACCATCCTGGCCCTGGAGACCTCCTGCGATGAGACGGCGGCGGCCGTCGTGCGCGGGGGTCACGAGGTGCTCGCCAATGTTGTTGCCTCGCAGATGGCGATGCACCAGCGCTATGGCGGCATCGTCCCTGAGGTGGCCTCGCGCCAGCACATCCTCACCCTGGTGCCGGTGATCGAAGAGGCGCTGCGCGCGCTCCCCCGCGGCTGGGACGACCTGGACGCCGTGGCCGCCACCCACGGCCCGGGCCTGAGCGGGGCGCTGCTCACCGGCCTCAACGCCGCCAAGGCCATCGCCTGGCAGCGCGGGTTGCCCTTCGTCGGCGTGAACCACCTCGAGGCGCACATCTATGCCAACTGGCTGGGCGCACCCGCCCCGGAGTTCCCGCTGGTGGCCCTGGTGGTCTCCGGCGGCCATACACTGCTCGCGCTGCTGCGCGACCACGGCGCCTACGAACTGCTCGGCCAGACCCGTGACGACGCGGTCGGCGAGGCCTTCGACAAGGTGGCCCGCATCCTGGGACTGGGCTTCCCCGGTGGGCCGGCCATCCAGCGCGCCGCCGAGGGCGTCGGCGGGGCCGCGCCGCTGCCGCGAGCCTGGCTGCGCGACAGCTACGACTTCTCCTTCAGCGGGCTGAAGACAGCGGTGTTGCACAAGGTCCAGGAGCGACAGGAGCGTGCGGCGCGTCTGCCCCGGCCCGCTACGGGCAAGGCCCGACCCGGTGCCCCGGCGCCCCAGCCGAGCGGGCTCGACCCCCAGTTCGTGGGCCAGATCGCCTATGCCTTCCAGGAATCGGTGGTGGACGTGCTGGTCACGAAGACCGTCGATGCGGCGCGGCGCTACGGGGCCGCCGCGATCCTGCTGGCCGGCGGGGTGGCGGCCAATCTACGGCTCCGCGAGGAGCTCACCCGGCGCGCCCCGGTGCCGGTGCGCTACCCGCCGCTCTCGCTCTGCACCGACAACGCGGCAATGGTTGCCGCCGCTGCCTTCTACCGCTTTGCCGCCGCGGTGCAGAGTGGCTGGGAGCTAGACGTAAACCCCTCGCTGCGCCTCGGGACGTAGCCGGCGCACAGCTGATCACACCACTGGCAGCGCGACGATGCGGTTGGCCACACTGGCGAGCGCCTCGCCATAGCGCGTCCCGGGGCTGGCCCAACCTGCGCCGCGGGCGCCCAGCGGGTTATGGGCGCGGCCCAGGGCCTTGATGGTGCGCGCCGTGCCGCGGAAGGCATCGGGAAAGGAGCGGTAGCGCAGCGCGCGGGCGATCAACTCCTCCTGGGCGGCATTGCCCTCGCCGGGACGCAGCGCATAGGCCAGCAGCCGCCCCAACTGGGCCGGGATGGCATCGTGCTCCCAGCTCGCGAAGCTCACGCCCATCTCCCACTGCTGGCGCTGGTCGTTGAAACACCAGCCCGTACAATCCTCCGGCTGATGCGGCTGCTTGCGCCCCGTCACCCCGATGCCGGCCGGGTTGCGCTGCGGCCGCTGGCTCCAGAAACTGGTGAGATTGCCCGTCTCGTGGATCATCTGGGCAATCGCCAGGATCGGATCCACCCCCACACCGGCGGCCAGGCGAAAATAGGCGGGCACGATCACCGCCCGGATGTCCCACTCGGTGTATTCGCCGTGGGGCCGGCTGCAGATGAAGGCTGCCGCCTGCGCCGGGCTACCCGCCGGCTGGCCGATGATCGGACTGTCGGCGCTGTACATCTGCTGGTCCCTTCGCCTCAGCGCACGATCGGCGGCGCATAATCGACGCGCGGGTGGTAGATGGACTGCAGGCTATTGACAAAGACCTGCTTGATCTCGGCCAGTTCACGCATGGTCAGCGGAGCGTCGTCGAGCTCACCCTCGCGCACCCGGGCATCGATGATCGAGCGCACCAGGTCGTCGAGGGCCTGGACACCGGCTGCTGTGCCGTTATGACCATGCCCAGCGTGGGCGGGCGCCAGTTTGCCGTTCTGGGCCTTGGAGCGCACGGTGGCTTCGACCGAGTCGGCCAGCATCAGGATCGCCTGCTCGCGGGTCTGGGGACGGGGTCCGGGGTAGCGGAAATCGGCCTCGCGTACACTGTCCTGCTCCTGAATGGCCTGCTGGTAGAAGTGCTTGATCAGGCCGGTGCCATGATGGGTTGCGATGAAGTCAACGATCTGGTCGGGCAGACCGGCACTGCGCGCCATCTTGATGCCCTCGCGAACATGGTCGATGATGATCTGGGCGCTGGTGTAGGGATCGAGATCGTTGTGCACATTCTCGCGGCCCATCTGGTTGTCGGTGAAGAAGTAGGGGCGGATGGTCTTGCCGATATCGTGGTAATACGACGCCACCCGGAGCAGCAGCGCGTCGGCGCCCACCGCCTCGGCGGCTGCTTCGGCGAGGTTGCCCACCGCGACACTGTGGTAATAGGTGCCTGGGGCTTCACGGATCAACTTGCGCAACAGCGGGCGCGAGGGATGGGCCAGTTCCATCAACTGCAGAGGCGTGACCTGACCGGCCGCCCGGCTGACCAGGTTGAACACGCCGATCGAGAGGATCGTTGAGAGGGCGCCATTCATGGCCGCAAAGAGCGCCGTCGGCACAAGCAGCGAAACCAGGCCCACAGCAGGCAGACTGGGCTGCGCGATCAGCCAGAAGGCCAGGGCTGAACTGAAGACGGTCGCGGCCACCCCGAACCCCGCCAGCAGGAAGGGGCGCAGGCGCTCGGCGTTGCGGGTCGCCAGCACGGCGACCACACAGCTGGTGAAGAGCGTCACCGCCAGGGCGTTATCCTCCATCACGCCGATCGTAATGCTCATCAAGACCGCACTGGCCAGGCTGATGCGCCCGTTGAAGACCACCGCGAAGACGATCGCGAGCGTCGCCAGTGGGAAGAAGAACGGCCAGTTTCGCGCCAGGGGCAGCACCAGCCGGGCGAGGATCAGCGTGGTGACGATCAGGATAACCATTACCAGCAACATCCGTGGCCGGCGCCCGATCTGCGGCTCGAAGCTCACGGCGTAGGCCATGAAGCCTGCGGCGAGCAGCGCAGCCAGCAGCCCGCGGCCGGCGATGCCAGCCCAGCTCAGTGGCGCCGGCATGGCACCAGTCTGCTGCAGCTTCTCGATCGTCGCCGGCGAGATGATCTCGCCCTCGCGCACGATCGTCTCGCCCGCCAGCACCCGCACCTGCTGCGGCGGCACGCTATCGCGGGCCCGCTGGCGCCGCTCAGCGGTGGCCACCTCGTCCAGGGTCCGGTTGACGCGCAGGAACGACTCGGTGAAGAACCTGGCCAGGTCGCGCTGGGTCGGCGAGAGGGTGGTAATCGTGGCGAGCCAGTAATTGAGCCAGCGCTCACGCAACTGGGTCAGGGAGCGTTCATCAAGGGCGTAGTCATAGCGTTCAAGCGCGCGATCGTAGAGCGCGAGGGTCTGCCGGCGCAACTGCTCCCAGCGCTCATCATCGAGGGAGAGGATCTGATCGGCCTGGCTCGCCGTGATCTGCACCGTGGCGTTGGGCAGTTGCTCCAGCTTGGCAAGCCGTTGATCGCGCTGCAGCGACGGGTCCTCGCGCACGCTGGTGATCGTATCGAGCAGCGCGCTGAGCGCCAGGCGTTGCTGGACCGGGATCTGCGGGTCGAAGGCATAGACGAGGTTATCGGGGCTATTCTCGGCCTGCGACTGGCGCTCGGCCAGGAGCACCTCGCTCAGGTAGACGACCTCTTTTGGCGCCCAGATGCTGATCGGGCTCGGCTGGCCAACCTCGAGGCGCCCGTACTCGCCCGGGAGCCTGAGCGTCAGCGCGGCCCAGATCCCGACAAACAGCAGCAGCCCCTCGAGCAGGAGGGTGAGGTGGAGCCGACGAGAGGCCGCTGCGGCGGGCTGGAGTGGCCGGAAGCGGGGCAGGCTGGTGATCCAGCGACGTCGCGTGATGTTCATGTTCTCATATCGCCGGTCGCGGGCCATCTACCCTCTCCGGCGCGAGGCGGCCCCGGTGGCGCCGAGGTCGCAGGCTGCTAGGCGCCTGTCAACAGTTCCCGTGCCACCTGGCTCAAGACGCGGCCATCGGCGCGGCCCTTGAACCGCTCGAGCAGCACCGGCATGAGTTTGCCCATCGCCGCAGGGCCGCTGAGGCCCAGTTCGGCGATCAGCGCCGCCACCTCCGGGCGCAGTTCCTCTGCGCTCAGCATGCGGGGCAGGTAGGCCTGGAGAATCACGATCTCCGCCTCCTCGCGCTCAGCCAGTTCGAGCCGGCCACCCTTGCGGTACATCTCGGCCGCCTCGTGGCGGCGTTTGAGCTCTTTGGCAATCACCGCTTCCTGGGCCGCCGGTTCGAGGGCCTGGTGACCATCGGCGCTGATCGCCGCCAGCGCCGCCTCGCGGGCGGCCGCATCGTCGGCGTACTGCTGCTCGATGACCCGCGCCGCTGCATCGTAGCGCGCTTTGGCCGCCTCGAGTTGTGCGCTCTGCAAGGCGGCGCGCGCGCTGCGAATCGCCTCGATGCGCAGCTTATCACCCGCCTTCATCGCCGCTTTCAGGTCAGCCGTGAGTCGTTCGCTGATGGTCATAGGCGCTGCCCTCTACAACGTGACCCGGCGCGGGAAGACCCGTTGTTTCTCGGCGATAATGATCGCGCGGATCTGGCCCACCGCTTCGTCGAGCCGGTCCTCCCGGTTGATCACGACATAGTCGAAGTGTCGCACCTGTTCCAGTTCTTCGGCCGCCACTGCCAGCCGCCGCTCGATCTCGCTCATACTCTCGGTGCGACGCACCATCAGCCGCCGCCGCAACTCCTCGGGGCTGGCCGGCGCCAGGAAGATGAAGACTGCTTCCGGCGCGATGCGCTTGATCGTGGCCGCGCCGTCAACATTGATGCGCAGCACCACATCGCGACCACTTGCCATCGCCTGGCGCACCGCAACCTTCGGGATGCCTTTGTACTGGCCATACACTTCGGCCCACTCCAGCAGTTCGTCGTCACGGATCATCTGCTCGAAACGCTCGACGCTGACAAAGTGGTAGTCGTAGCCGTCAATCTCGCCCGGACGGATGGGCCGGCTCGTCGCCGTGACCACGAAGTGAAAGGGGAAGGCCAGTTCGCGCATGCGCATCAGCACCGAGTCCTTGCCTACCCCGGAGGGCCCTGAGATTACCACCAGCAGCGGCAGCGGTGGCAGCCCGTCGAGTTGTGGATTGTGGTGCGCTGGTAATGACATCGGTCACCGGTTCACACAGTTGCTCGTCGTCGCTGGATGATACCAGATTCGGGTGAAGCGTTGTGAGTCGAACCGGCCCTGCTCCGCAGCGTGATGCGAACCGCGCAACTCGTCACTCATCACTGCAAAATCCTGGCGACACCATCGCGCTACCTGCGGTACGATACAGGCAGGAAGCCATCAATGACAGGTTGTTCGAACGATGTACTTTGACGCGCTCACGCTCGCCGCAGTCGCCGATGAGTTGCGCGAGACCATCCTCGGTGGCCGTATTCAGCGCGTACTGCTGACCGGGCCGCTGAGCATCGGCCTCGAGATTTACGCACGGCACCAGCGCTACCAACTCGTCGCGTCGGCACACCCGCAGTTGGCCCGCGTCCACCTGGTGCGCGGACGACTCACACGCGGAGTCGATCAGGAGACGCCGCTGCTCCTGTTGCTGCGCAAGTATCTGCTGGGCGGTCGCATTGTGGATCTCGAGCAGCCGGCGCTCGAGCGAGTTCTTCTGCTCAGTATAGCCAAACCGCTCCACATGCGCAACCGCAATCCGGATGATACCGCTGTTGACCTGGTGGCAGCCGCCGAGCCGCTCGCGCCCGCCATAGCGGTCGACGCCGCCGAGGCTGACGAGCCTGACCAGGGCGCGCTGCTGCGCTGTGAACTGGTAATCGAGCCACAGGACCGGCGCAGCAACATCATCCTGGTGGACGATGACAACCGCATCCTCGACAGCATCAAACGCGTGACGCCGCGTATGAGCAGCCGGGTGGTGCTGCCGCGCCACGTCTACGAATTGCCGCCGCCACTGGCGAAGCGTGACCCGACCCGAGCCACGGCGGCCGGCATCGCGGCGCTCGCCGCCGAAGGCGAGCGCGACCTGGCCCGTGCCCTCGTGGCCGCCTATCGCGGGGTCTCACCCCAGGTCGCCCGCGAGGTGGTCTTTCGCGCCCTGGGCCGGACCGTGGCGCGCGTGGACGAGCCGCTGCCCCACTACAGCCTGGCCGCCCATCTGCGCGAGCTCTTCAGCGCCGCCCCGGCGCCGTGCCTTGTGCCTGGCACAGACGGCACCGCAGCCTATGCGCCCTACGCCCTGAGCCACCTGCCCGGCGCCGAGCCGGTTGCGAGCATCAGTCTCGCCCTGGAGGCGTACTACGCCGCCCGCGAGGAACTGACCGGCCATCACCAGCGCCGGGAGGCCCTGGCCCGCGAACTGGCAGCCAGCCGTGAGCGCATCGAGCGCCAGCGCGCCCAGCTTGCCGCAGAGCTGGAGCAGGCCCGCGCGCTCGAACAGCTGCGCTGGGAGGGCGAGATGATCCTCGCCTTTCTGCATAGCCTGCGCCCGGGCCAGGAAAGCCTGGTCGTGGAGGATCGGCAGATCACGCTCGACCCGCGCCAGAGCTTCGTAGAACAGGCCCAGGCGCGCTTTCGCGCCTACGACAAGGCAAAGAGCGCCCTGAGCGGCCTGCCCGAACGGCTGGTGGCCGCCGAGCAGCGCTTGCAGGGCCTCGACGAACTGGCCGTGCTGCTCCACCTGAGCGATGAGCACGCCCAGATCGAGCAGATCGCGCGTGAAGCCACTGAGCTCGGCTACCTCCGCGCGGCGCCCGGTCCGACCAGTGCAAAGCGCAGCGGGCGCCCGCTCACGCGCCCGCTGCAGCTTATCTCCAGCGATGGCCTTGCGATCGTTGTTGGGCGCAGTGCGCGCCAGAACGAGGAGGTAACCTTCCGCATCGGGCGCAACGAGGACCTCTGGTTGCACGCCCGCGGCCTCCCCGGGGCCCACGTGATCGTGCGCAGCGACGGTCGCCCGGTGCCGGACGCGACCCTGGAGCAGGCCGCCGGGCTGGCCGCCTACTTCAGCCAGGCCCGTGACGAGCCCAGCGTCGAGGTAGATCTCTGCCGGCGGGCGCTGGTACGCAGGATCCCCGGCGGCCCGCCGGGCCTGGTGACCTACCGTGCCGAGCGCACCCTGCGCGTACCGCCGCGCGCGCCATGGTCGTGAGAGGTGACCCGGGCCTATGGCAGTTTGTTCACCACCTCACCATAGTAGACGCCACTCACCTGGACGCCAATCACCGTGAGGATCGCGATGCAGACGACCATGATCAGGACGAGGATGAGGCCATACTCGACCAGCCCCTGGCCCGTCGCACGGCCGTGCAGTCCTACCAGCCAGGCTGCGAGGCGCCGGCCCAGGGTTGCGGCACGGCTGGAGCGGGAGCTGAAATAGCGCCGCATTGAGACTCCTTCCACGTGGGGGGCGTGATGCTCGGTTGACACTGCTCGAACCCACAGGTACAATCGCCGTAAAGCTCCGCAGAGCCCAGGAGTGCGTATGACCAGGTCGTCCGAGCCCGACGACGCCGCGGGCGAGCCCCTCTGGCGCCGTCAGTTGCACGCGATTATCGAGACCCAGCTCGCGCGCCATCCCTTTCTCTTCCAGATGCGCGCCGTTGGGCGCCAGCTCCAGTACGAGCGCGAGAACTGGTCGATCCTGATCCCGCTGCTGGTCCTGCTCTTCGCCGCGGTCTACTGGCGCGAGCGCCGGCGCGTGTTCGCGATCGCCCGCAAACTGGCCGACTAGCAACGGGAGCAGCGTGCAACACCTTCAACGTTCCGGTGCGCAGAATCCGCACACCCCCCGCTTACAGTCTCCTCATCCGACCCGTCATTCACGCCCGCTCCACTGGCTGGCGCTTGGCATACTACTGCTGGCGCTCAGCGCCTGCGCCGCCGGCGGTGGCGCCGTGGCGCCGACGGCCACCCCGGCCGCTGCGGTCCTCGTCCCCAATGCCTCGGCCTACGCGGCCATGGTGGGCGAGCAGTTTGCGATGAACCTTGCCCTGGAGTACCTACGGCGCGACCCGCTGGCCCGCGAGGAGATCGTCGCGGTCGAACTCCTCCCCCCGGCTGAACTGGTCACCGTCACCGCAGTCGAGCGCTTCGCCCAGTCGCTCGGCAATATCCGCGCCCGCGTCAACCTGGCCCTGGAACTACGGGCCGAGCAGCCCGGTGAGCATACCTTCACCAGCATTGTGGTACGTACCACGACGGGCCGCTACGAACTGCCCGCCGGCTCGCTCGCCGTTACCGTGGTGGAGGGGCGCAGTCCTGGCTTCTACACCGTCTTCCAGACTCGCGGGCTGCAGGACGGTCCCGGCCCCCTGGCCCTGACCCTGGTCAATCCGACCGCGGCCACCTACCGTTTCCGCGAGCTTGTTCCGGCCAATCCGGCGCTCAGCTACGACGCGGCCGCCATCAGCCTCACCGCAAGCGACGGCAGCGAGCAGCCGCTGCCGCCGGACGGGCTCACGCTGCCGCCGGGGGCGCGCCAGGGGCTAACGGTGAACTGGCAGGTGGACCTGCCGAAAGACACCCCGCTCAGCATCGAACTGCGCCCCCTGGCGCGCCTCGACGGACCCGATGGACCGGTCTACGTTCCGATGGCCAACATTATGTACCGCAACCTGCCGGCCACGCGCCCCGTCTCCTGAACGCCGCCGCGGGCCACTGAGGATAGGGGCTGCAACCATACATACGCGGTTGCCCGCTCGGTCAGCGCGCATCCAATGCGATCGAAGACCAAGGTGCGGGATTCGCGTTCATGCTCGACATCCTCGCGTCACCGGGTGACCCCGCAACGGGGTC
>DAOUBZ010000209.1:0-2604 GCA_034432515.1 Chloroflexaceae bacterium
AGGCAGCGAAGCTGCCTGAACGCAACGCGGAGCATCCTTCGAAGGATCGCCTATGCGCACCGTCGCGCGTCTGTTGGCGTTGCTGATCGCCCTGCTGCTAGGAGTGACGCTCGGGGTCAGACCGGTGCAGGCGCAGGATGCCAGTGTCTCGCCTGACATTGGGCCGCCCGGTACGACCTTTACCTTCAGCACTGGCGGCTTCGCGCCCAACGAGATCGTGACCGTGGCCTTCCGCACGCCCTCGGGGCAAACGATCCGTTTTGCCGACAGCGCCGGGTTCGATATCAGGCTGTTCGCCGACAGCGGCGGGCGGGTCACCTGGAGCTACACCACCGCCCGCGATGCGGAATCGGGCGTGTATATCGCCGAGGCGAGCAATGTCGGCAAGCGGGTGCAGCGGCGCCTCGGCTTCGTGGTGCAGGCCGGGGCCGTGCCACAGGAGACGGCGCCACCAGCGCCGACCGGCAGTGTGAAGGTCCGGCCAGAGATCGGCCCGCCGGGGCAACTCTTCATCTTCCGCACCGCCGGCTTCACCCCGGCCGAGCGGGTAGGTATCTGGCTGCACTCGCCGGACGGGAGCATCTCCACCCTGACGCTCGACATCAGTGGGCGCGGTGAGTACTTCGCCGATCGTAGCGGCGCGCTGGAGTGGGTCGTGGGCACGAAGGCCGAGACGCCCGATGGGCGCTATGTGGCCGTGGCAGTGGGCACGGTCAGTGGCGAGACGCGCATCGCTGCCTTTACGGTGGATCGGCGCGCTGGCCAGAGTGCTCCTGAGCCAACCAACAACGCCTCCGTCACCCCGCTCCGCGGTCCCCCCGGCACCAGTTTCACCTTCACGGCCTCAGGCTTCTTGCCCCT
Source organism: Chloroflexaceae bacterium (assembly GCA_034432515.1). Taxonomy (GTDB): domain Bacteria; phylum Chloroflexota; class Chloroflexia; order Chloroflexales; family Chloroflexaceae; genus JACAEO01. The sequence continues at coordinate 862 of DAOUBZ010000209.1, forward strand.
GGAGGGCGTCGGGATCTGGATCCACCGGCCCGACGGGCGCATCGCCACGATCAGCGCTGACGGCGCCGCAGTGCAGGCCGACGCCTTCGGTGTCGCCCGCTGGAGCGTCACCGTGGGTCAGAACCTGGCAGACGGGGTCTACGCCATGGTTGCCGAGGGCATCACCAGTACCCAGGTGCGGGTGGTGCGCTTCGAGGTGCGGCGGTAGGACATCAGTACAGCCACTCCTCGATGTGGTAGAGGGCCACGGGGGGCCGGCCGCCCGTGGCGGCGCGGGCCCCGGCTTTCAGTTCGGCCAGCTGGGCGTCGAGGGCGGCGGCTGAGAGTGGTGTAAGGCCAAGGGTATGGGCCTGGCGGGCGTAGTCGCCATCGTCGGGAATGATCAGCGGCGAGATGTAGACCAGGTCGCCCGCGTCGAGGTTCATCGCGGAAAGTGCCGCAAGCGAGCGGGCCACGTGGCGATGAGCCAGGTCGGCCCCGCCTGCGCCGGCGAGCAGGATGATGCCGACCTGGATCCCCGCGGCCTTGATCCGTTCGACCGAGGCGATCGCCTGCTGGGGTGAGCCCCGCTTGTTGAGCAGCCGAAAGACCGCATCGTCGCCGCTCTCCAGGCCAATGTAGAGCCGCCGCAGCCCGTAGGAGCGCAGCTCGGCGAACTGCTCGGCGGTCTTCTGCTCGGCGCCGAAGATGTCCAGGAAACCGTACAGGTTGCGGCGTTGCTCACCCTCCGCGGCGGGGAAGGCGCTATGGATGACCTCCAGCAGCGCGCGCAGGCGCGGCTGGGGGATGATCAGCGCGTTGGCGTCGGCCAGAAAGATCGAGCGTCGCAGCCCGAGACCCCGGCCAAGGAAGGCCTTGACGTGGGCGATGTGCTCCTGCAGCGCCGCCGGCGATTTGATCCGGAAGCGCCGGTCGCGGTAGAAACTGCAGAAGGTGCAGCGGTTCCAGCTGCAGCCCTCGGTCACCTGGAGCACCAGGGCGCGGTACTGGTCGGGCGGTACGATGCTGACCGGGCGGTAGATCGTCTGGAAGCGCTGTCGCTCGGCAGCCATGCGGGCTTCGTCCCAGCTCACGATGAGCGCCAGCCAGTCGCGCACGTCTGCCGGTAGCATGGCCGCGATCCCGTCGCTGATGCGCGTCAGCCGCGTATGGACGGCCTCGCGCAGCCGGGCGCCTTCGTCGGGCGCGAGGAGCCGGCGCAGCTTCGGTGCGGGTGGGCTGACGACCTTGAGCAGAATGTCGCCCGAGAGGCCAAAGCGGTAGTTCCGGCCATCGAGGAAACAGCTCACGGGCCGGCCCTCGCGGTCGAAGACGAAGGTTGCGCAGAGGTTGTCCGAGATCGTCAGCGTCCAGGGCTGCACGTTCAGGTAGATCGTGCCGAGGTCGGGCGTGGTGAGCACGATCGGCGCGGTCGACGGCTTAACCGCGGTGCTGGTGGTCACAGCCATGGGCTCGTTCATGCTCGTCCTCCTGCCTGCAGACTCATGGATTAGCATAACGTATCGTCCGACGGTTGCGCGTAACGAAATCTTTACGCCGGGTGAGAATGTGGCAGGGGCGGCGGGTGACCTGGATGCCAGGTCCGATGCAACATCCGCCTCCCGCGGTGGGTGCTACCAGGGGTAGGTTTTTGGGGCGTTGCGCCCCCAGGCCCCACATACCCCACCCCCCTACCCCCTCCCCTGGTAGGGGAGGGGGCCAGAATCTGGCGTTGCGATGCGCCAGCGGAGCTGGCGCATCGCA
>DAOUBZ010000210.1:0-2895 GCA_034432515.1 Chloroflexaceae bacterium
TCGCCTCGATCCGCCTCCTCGGCCGCCGTCTCACCAAAGCCTCGTGAACGCGGACACCCTTACCGTTGGAATATTGGAGAGCTTCTAAGAAACCACAAGCCGTGCAATACCGGGTGTGGTGCGGCTGCAAGCCGCGCCTACAGTGTGAACGACAACTCCAGAGCCGGTTGGTGTTTGCGTTACTGCTTGTTATGGTAACACCCCTGCGACGGCGCGGCAAGGGCGGGCTGTCCAGGTATAGGGCCGCGTCAACCATGCAATCGCCAGATGAACCGTTCCGGGAAAAATTCGTTCACCGACTAATAAGCGCACGAGAATGCCGAAACTCCCTTCTCGCTCGAAATACGCTACACGTTAGCACTACCCCCGGTTAACGCTTCTCTCCCCTGCTTGCCCCCGCTCACCCTTGTCCCGGGGCCGCGCCAGCGCGTATAATGACAGACCGACGGTTGGTTTATCATTGGGGCACGGACCATGGCGCGCACCGTTAAGGCGCACGAGTACGAGCAGAAGCGCGGGCAGATCCTCGACGCGGCCCAGCGGCTGATCTATAACCGGGGCTACGCGCAGTTGACCATTCAGGAGTTGCTCGATGCGCTGCAGATCTCGAAGGGCGCCTTCTACCACTACTTCGCCTCGAAACAGTGCCTGCTGGAGGCCCTGGTGCTGCGCCTCGCCGACGAGGTCGAGCGCCTCTGTGGCGCAATTGTGCAGGCCACGCACCTGCCGGCCCTGGTGCGGCTGCAGCAGTTCTTCGACCTGGCCGGGCGCTGGAAGACGGCGCAGCGCGACTATCTGCTGGAGTTGCTGCGGGCCTGGTACGCCGATGACAATGCCCTGGTGCGCCTGCACAGCCAGGCGCTGTCGGAGCAGCGCATCACTCCGCTGCTCGCCACGCTGATCGCCGCCGGTGTGCGCGAGGGTGCGCTGGCCACACCGTTCCCCGACCAGGCCGCGGCGATCGTGCAGGCGCTCCTGACCAGTATGGGCGATCACTTCGCCCATCTGCTGCTCTCGGACCTGCCGCGGCCCGAGGCCCACGCCCGCGCCGAGCGCCTGGTGGCCGCCTATAACGATGCCCTCGAGCGGGTCCTCGGCGCCCCCGCCGGCTCGCTGCACCTGATCGACCCGCCGACGCTGCAGGTCTGGTTCGCCGAGGCGCCCGTGGCTACCGACCCGGTCGCCCAGGAGGTGCCACAGTGACGAAGCTGATCCTGCTGGCCTGGCGCAACATGTGGCGCAACTGGCGTCGTACCGCCATCGCCCTGACCGCCATGGTGCTCGGCCTGACCCTGCTGATCTTCTTCACCGGCATGATCGAAGGCTCCGACCAGGCGATCTTCGGCAACGCGGTGCGGATCTACGGCGGCAACCTCCACGTCAACGCCCCGGGCTACCGGGTCAAGGCCTCGCGGCTCCCGCTGCTGCCGCTGGAGGACGCCGACGCGGTGATGCGCACGGTGGCGGCCGAGCCGACCGTCGTGGCCGTCGCGCCGCGGATCAGCACTTCGGGTATGGTGAGCAAGCGCGGCACTGCCCTGGGTGTGGCGATCACCGCGATCGACCCCACGATCGAGGCCCCGCTCAGCCTCCAGGCCGAGTCAATCGTGCAGGGGCGCTTCCTGAGCCCCGCCGACCACGACGCGATCCTGATCGGCCAGGGGCTGGCCGATCGGCTCCAGGTGGGCGTCGGCGATAGCGTCAGCCTGCTGGGGCGACGCAAGAACGAGACGCTGCGCCAGCACAGCATGACCGTCGTCGGGGTCTACAACCTGGGTATGCCCGACATCGAAAAGAGCGTCGTCTACATCCCCCTGGCCGACGCGCAGATGCTCTACAACCTGCGCGGCCAGGCCACCGAGGCGGTGGTCTTCCTCAAGCAGGTGGGTACCGAGGAGCGGCTGATGCGCTCGCTGCAGGCCGAGTTGCCGGGCTACGAGGTGAACAGCTGGCAGACGCTGCGGCCCGAGTTCCGCGAGACCATGCGGACCAAGCTGGTCTTCACCTCCTTCATCGGCATGGTGGTGATCGGCATCGCCGCGATCGGCATCCTGAACCTGATGCTGATGGCCGCCTTTGAGCGCACCCGCGAGATGGGGGTGCTGGCGGCGCTGGGGATGCGGAACTGGCAGATCATGGCCTTGTTCATGCTGGAGGGGGCGCTGATTGGCGTGGTCGGCGCCGTGCTCGGCTGCGCGCTCGGCGTCCTGCTCGTCTGGGCGGTGGCCCAGGTGGGAATCGACCTCTCGATGGCCGCGGGCATGGGCGAGATTATGGCGCTGCTGGGCAACCGGCTCTACCCCTCGGTTACCGTGGGTGACGTTCTGGGCCGCGGCCTGCTGGTCGTGCTGATCTCGGCGCTGGCATCGCTCTACCCGGCCTGGCAGGCCGCGCGCAACGAGCCGGCCGTAGCACTGCACCACGTGTAGCGTGACCGCTTGGTGGTGCATCCGGCAAGCGATTTGTCACCCTGAGCCCTTCGCTTCGCTCAGGGTAAACGCAGCGAAGGGCTCAGGGGAACCTCCGCGAAGGGCTCGGAATGACAACCCTCGTTGTAGTATTAGCGACGAAGGTGGAGCGCATGGCACTGGGCAAACTCTGGGTACTGGCCTACCGCGACCTCTGGCGCAACCGGCGGCGCTCGCTGCTGACCATGTTCGCCGTGGCCCTGGGGCTGGCCCTGCTGATGGTGATGAACGGCTTTGTCGCGGGCATCCTCGAGGACTCGCTGCAGAACAGCATCAGGCTCAACACCGGCCACGTGCAGCTGCGAGCCGCCGGCTACAACGAGGAGGAGTTGAGCCTCCGGCGCAGCGAGTTGCTCGCCGAGCCCGAGGCGCTGGCGGCCCGGGCGGCGGCGCTGTCGGGCGTGCGGGCGGCCGCGCCGGTGCTCTG
>DAOUBZ010000211.1:0-2299 GCA_034432515.1 Chloroflexaceae bacterium
CTCCCGTGGCACGCGCCGCAGGTCTCGTCGCCGTGGAGCGCGTTCAGCGAGTCGCCCCGGTGGTTCATGGCACCACAGGCCGGGCAGCGCACCTCCCAGTTGAGCGTCACCAGCCCCTCCTCCAGCGCGGCGATCAGCACGCGTAGGGTTGCCCGCTCGTCCAGGCCGAGCTGCGCGCCGAGCGCGCGCGGGTTGAAGCGGACGAGCTCGCGATCGGGCGCGTCGATGAGAAGGCGGGCCAGAGCAGCGGCGTGGGCCGGGCGAACCTGCCGGCGCTCCAGTCCGGCGGCGAGGGGGCGCGGGTCTCGCTGGCGTAGGCTGCGGCGAAACATGGTGGCACCTCGTGTGATAGGAGTATGCTGCGCCCGGGTGGCGCCCTCCGCTCCGCTACGGCTGATAGATCCGCGTCTCCGGCTTGAAGGCGGCCCAGGAGAACCAGAAGTGGTTGACGGCCACCACCGGCTGGAGCTGTGCACCGGCCAGGGGTCCCTCCACGGCGCGCCCCAGCACGTCCCAGGCGCTGCCGGTCTCCGCGTCGGTGAGTCGCTCGCCGTCGCGCTGGAACGTCAGCGTGCGTCCGTCGACGACCCGGCTGTAGGCGGCGGCAGCGCCCACGTCGCGCCCGCCCGCCACCGAGGCGGCGTCCAGGGCCGAGGCTGTGCCCGCCTGCCAGAGCACTACGAGCTGCTGGCCACCGACCGTGTCGTTCACCGCGCCCGCAGCTGCCAGGATCTCGTAGGGGTAGGCCACCGTCTCCCCGCCCAGGTCGACCGTCAGCACGCGCACGGTGGCGGGGAGCGCCCCTGGCGTGGCCGGGCCATCGTAGAGGAAGGGCGGTCTGGTGACGTCGTCGTAGCCCTGGTAAGGGTTCCGGCCGTAGTTGCGGCTGAAGCCCGTCTCGCGCGAGAGCACCCTGCCGTCGGGGTAGGTCATAAAGAACTCCTCCCAGGCGATGATCGCCGCGGGCAGGAAGGTCAGCTGCGCGCCGGCGAATTCGCCCGCGATGCCTGCGCCGGTCGCCTGCTGCCACCAACTCTCGGTCTGCCGGTCGTACATGATCAGATTGCTGAAGCGCAGCCGCCCGGTGGTGCCGAAGTCGAGGGTGCGCTCGCCCACCCGCCGGTCGAAGACGATGGCGGTGTTGCAGAGCGGGCAGAAAGTGACGGCCACCGGCACGCCGCCGACACTGTCGTTGGCGATCTCGTGCCACATCAGCACCTGGATGGGGTAGGCCCGCGCGTCGTCGCCGATCTCTACCAGCACCACCGGCTCCTGGGGCTCCAGCCAGCCTTCGGCCTCGTCCACCGTGACGAACTGCGGGGCGTCGATGGCGGGGATGCCGTCCTTGGGCGGCCCGCCCGAGAGGATCTCGTCATAGGGAACGGTGTGGCGGCTGAAGTCGGTCGTGAACTGCCCGGCCCCATCGGGCGGCGGCTCCTCGGGCAGCAGCGCCGGCGCGGCGACTGGCGGCGGGGCAGACGCTATCGGTGCGGCGGAGCTGGGCGCCTGGAGCGCGACGGATGTGGCGGCCGCGGTGGGCAAACGCTGCGCGTCAGCTTCACTACCAGCGGGTGCGACCGTCGGCGCGGGGCCGGCGGCAGGGGCGCCGCAGGCCGCCAGCAGCAGGCCGGCGAGCCCAGAGATTAGGATTACTCGGTACATCAGGTTCACCTCTCGTGGCTACGGAGCCTCGGCCAGGAGCGGCGCCACGGCGGCGGCCAGGGTCTCCTCGCTCAGCGGGCCGCCAAAGAAGATTTGCCGGATCACGCCGCGCCGGTCGACGACGAAGGTCGAGGGCAGCGAGCGCAGGCGGTAGGCGCGGCTCACCGCGCCGTCGCTGTCGAGCAGGATCGGGAAGCTCAGGCCGTGCTCCTCGGCGAATGCGCGGGCCGCTGCCGGGCTGTCCTGCACGGTGCTGTTCACCGCCAAAACCTCCAGCCAACTGGCGCGCTCGGCGGCGTAAAGCCGCTGGAGCGCCGGCATCTCGGCGCGGCACGGCCCGCACCAGCTCGCCCACAGGTTGACGATCACGACCTGGCCGCGCCGCTCGGCCAGGCTGAGTGTGCCACCCTCCAGCGTTGCCAGCTCGATTGCCGGGGCGCGACGGCCCTCGCGGAGCACGTCGCCGCCCTGGCCGGGCAGCTCGCCGCCGAGGCCGAGCCAGAGCACGCCGGAGAGCAGGACCAGCAGCAGGGCCACCAGACCCCACTGTCGCGGCGTCCCCTCCAGGCGGATCATCGCGCACCTCCCCCGAAGAGCCGCTGCCAGAGACTGATCGCGCCCTCGTCGAGGCGCACCT
>DAOUBZ010000212.1:0-1927 GCA_034432515.1 Chloroflexaceae bacterium
TGCGCCAGCAGAGTTGGCACATCGCAACGCCAGGGGGGACCAGCTGACGGAGAGGTCCAACCGCGCGCTACTCCGCAAGCATATCCACCACCAGGCGGAAGACGTCCGTCTCGGTGATGATCCCGACCAGCCGCTCCTCCTCGACGACGGGGAGGCCGCTCACGTGGTTCTGGAGCATCAATACAACCGCCTCGCGCACCGGCATGGTGGGCGTGACCGACAGGGGGTTGCGGGTCATCACCTCCTCGACCAGGGTACCCGCCAGCGCGAAGCGGGCCTCGTGCCAGCCCTGCTCAGTGCGCTGAAACGAGCCCGTCCCCTCGATATCGCTGCGCGTCACGATACCGACCAGCCGCCCGCCGGCCACCACCGGCAGGCGGTGCACGTTGCGTTGGCGCATGCGCTCATAGGCCTCGACCGCGGACGTATCCGGCCCCACCGTCAGCGGGTCATTGCTCATCCAGTCCTGCACGAGGTATTGCTGGCGGTCCATGGTCATCTCCTTGTCATTTGCCGCGTTCGGGTGCCACGCAGGGCGTCAGGGTCATTATAGAGCCTCCCGCTCATCCAGCGCCCATGAGCGCGAGCAGCACGCCCCCGGCGACGACGCTGGCAATCTGGCCGGCGGCATTGGCGCCCATGGCATGGAAGAGGATGAAGTTCTCGAAGTCCTCCTCGGCGGCGATGCGCTGCACTACCCGCGCTGCCATGGGAAAGGCACTGATGCCGGCGGCGCCGATGATCGGGTTGATCCGCCCGCCGCTCAGCGCGCTGAGCAGCTTGCCGAAGAGCAGGCCGGCAGCGGTGTCGATGGCGAAGGCGAGGATGCCAAGCACCAGGATCAGCAGGGTCGACACGCGCAGGAACTCCGTGCCCACCATGGTTGAGCCAACCGCCAGGCCGAGGAACAGGGTGACAATGTTCGCCAGTTCGTTGGCCGAGGCGTGGGTCAGGCGCTCCACCGCCCCCGACTCACGCATCAGGTTGCCGAGCATCAGCGAGCCAACCAGGGGCGCGGCGAAGGGCACCAGGATGCCAATGATGATCGTCGTGGCGATGGGAAAGATCACCCGGGTGCGCTTGCTGATCGTGCGCTGGCTGTAGGGCATGCGGATCCTGCGCTCGCGCTGGCTGGTGAGCAGCCGGATCACAGGTGGCATAATCACCGGCACCAGCGCCATGTAGCTGTAGGCTGCCACCGTGATCGGGCCGAGCAGCTGCGGCGCGAGGATGCCCGACACGTAGATCGAGGTCGGACCGTCGATCGCGCCGATGATGCCGATCGAGGCGGCCTCGTTGCGCGTGAAGCCAAGGGCCAGCGCCAGCAGCAGCGTGGCAAAGATCCCGAACTGCCCGGCTGCCCCCAGCAAGACCGTGCGCGGGTTCTCGAGCAGCGGGCCGAAGTCGGTGAGCGCGCCGATGCCGATGAAGATCAGCAGCGGAAACAGCTCGTTCTCGATGCCGGCCCGGTAGAGCACGCTGAGCATGCCCTCCTCGCCGAGCAGCGGCGACAGCGGCAGGTTAGCGAGCAGCGCGCCCGCCGCGATCGGTAGCAGCAGCAGGGGCTCGTACTCGCGCACGATCGCCAGGTAGAGGAGCAGGCCGGCCACGGCGATCATGACCAGCGACTGCCAACTCAGGTTGAGCACGCCCTGGGCCAGGCGGGCCAGGAAGTCGGCACTCATAGGCCTTTTGCCTCAAAGCGCACCAGCGGCTCGCCATAGCCCACCGCCTGGCCTGGCGCCACCAGCACCTCGGCCACCACGGCGTCGGCGGGAGCACGGATGATGTTCTGCATCTTCATTGCCTCAAGCACCAGCACCGGTTCACCACGCCGGATCGAACGACCAGCCACAGCCTCGACCGTGAGCACGGTGCCCGGCATCGGTGCGGTGAGCACGCCAGCCGCCGGCGGGCCGCCGGCTGC
>DAOUBZ010000213.1:0-3903 GCA_034432515.1 Chloroflexaceae bacterium
GGGCTGGGCGCCGGCCCGCCGCCACCACCGCCGCTGCCCGGCGCCGCCCCCGAGAGCACCCACTCCTGGAGCATGCGCAGGTGGACGAGGAAGGGCCGCCGCTCGAAGCGCGGCGCGGCGTCGGGCTGGGGCGTCGTGCCCGGGAGCGCGGGCTGGTTCGCCACCGTAGGGGGCGTGCCGCCGGCAAGCACCAGGTCGACGGTTGCGAGCAGCAGGCAGCCCTCGTCGGGAGGCTCGCAGCAGCCACCCACCCGGTCGGCCCGCCAGAAGGCGCGCAACTCCCTCGCCCACAGGTCGAAGGCGACGCGGATGTACTCGGCGTAGCGCGCTGCGGGGATGTGCAGCACCGTGGGTGGCGAGCCGTACATGAAGTCGGGCGGTGACGGCGGCGAGCCCGTAAGGTAGGCCGCGCGCTTCAGCTCCTCGGCGAAGGCGTCGAGATCGAGGAAGCCGCCCGGGGGCGCACCCTCGAGCACGGGGATCAGGCGCAGCCAGGCCACGAAGTCGCGCAGGGCGTCCTCCTCCTCCTGGCCGGGCGGGTGCAGCCGCAACTCCAGGCGGAAGTCGTCCTTCACCCGCGAGGGGGCTGTCAGCGCGTCCTCGCTCCGGCACGGTTCGCCGGGGATGGGCACCCGATCCGTCGCGCAGTCGCGGTAGCACAGCACCACGTAGGCCAGCACCCGCGTGAGCCCCGTGAGCTGGCTCTGCTCGGCGCTCAGCCAGTCGTTGAGCAGGGCGCACTGGGTGGCGCCCACGCAGATCAGCTCGCCGCGGGGGCTAAGGGCAACGCCCGGTGCAACCTTGACACGCGGTCGCCCGGCGTCGTCCGTGTCCACTGTCACATCAAGGCCGGCGACCACGCCGTAGCCGATCAGGTCGCGGGCGAGCCACTGATCGCGCCCCGAGAGGTAGGCAAACTCCTGGTTGAAGTCGTCGGCGCCGAGCACCATGCCCTGGGTGAAATTGACGTGTTTGCTCGGATCGGGCCTGGCGCCACTGGTCGTGACAAGGGCCGTAAAGTCCGTCATCGCCACCTCCTCTATCAGCTCCCGGTCGGGGCGGATGGGGCCGTACCGGGTCGTCCAAGGACGAGCCGGTCGCCCTCGCCGATGTTCTGCGGGTGTCCGGGCGCCAGGTAGCCGGCCCCCAGGTAGGCCTGGCCGAGCGCCATCGGCGCGGACAGGAAGGCCGAGCGGCTCCCCGCGCCGATCAGGGTATCGCTGCCGAGGCGCACCTCGCCGAGGCGGAAGGCTGCCCAGAAGAACTTGACCCCGAAGACGGTGTGGGCCGGCTTCTCCAGCTCGATCACGCGCCTGGCCAGCCCGAGCACGCGCTGCTGCTCGGCCTCAAGCTGCGCCTGGTCCTCCAGCCCGATCTGCGGCGTCGGGATGAGCACGGTAAAGCGGTGGGCGGCCTGGCGCATCCCCAGCACCGTCGCCTCGAAGCTGTGCCAGTCCACAAGCGCGGGGCCGTCGGGCGGCGGGCGGCCTGGCAGGGGCACCGCGCTGATTGCCGGCCAGCGCGTCCCGTATGCTTCGTTCAGGGCGCTTACCCGCCGGTAACGTCGGGCCAGAAATGCTTGCCACGCGAGCCACAGCTCGGTCTCGGTGGTGCGTGCAAGCCCTGCCGTGAAGGCGGACCAGTCCTCGGCCACGGCCCCCACCGGCGGCTGCGTGGGTACGGGTACCTCAGCGAAGCTGGTCAACCCGGCGCCGTAGTCGGCCGGCAGCGCCGCCGGCACCTCGTAGCGCGCCGTGAGGTACTGCTGCCAGAGGGCTTCGTCGGGCGCGGCGAGGGCCGGCACCAGGCCCAGTTGTTCGGCGCTGAAGCGCCGCCAGACGGCGCCGAGCTGACCGCCGGGTTCGCGCAGGGGGAGCTGCAGGTCGCTCCCGGCCGGCAGTGGGCCGGTCCCCGCAAACGCGGCCCAGTCGGTGATCTCCCCGGCTGTGGCGCCCGGCTTCCGCGGCAGGGGCACCGCCTCGAAGCTGTCGTAGGCCCGCTGGTGGGCGGTGTTCAGCGCTGCAACGGAGGCATAGCGCTCGGCCAGCAGGCGCCGCCACGCCTCCGTCACCGCGGCCGTGTAGCGCCGCTCAAGCTCGGCGCGGCCCTGCACCGGAGCCCAGAGGGCCGCACCGCTCCGGGCGGGCGCAGTCGGGTCGCCGGCCACCACGGCGGGGCCGCGGCGCGTACGAAACTGCTCGACGATGCGGTAGCTCGACCTGGCCCCTGCGCCGCCCGGCCCGCGGGTGAAGAGCTCCTGGCTCACGCAGCGGTCGAGAGTGAGGCGCAGCACCAGCTCGAGCCCGTAGGCCGTGCCGCGCCAGCGGAAGAGCTCGACCGCGTTGGCGATGAACAGGCGCCTGCGCCCCTCCTCCCAGGCCGGGTCGAGCGCGGCGCCGAACCAGCTCGCCAGCCAGTCGAGGGCCTCGGGCGGGGCGCTGCGCACGTCGAAGAGGAGCTGGACCGCGGCGATGCGCCCCTCCAGGGTGGTGTACATGCCCTCGAAGTTCGCCAGGAAGCGGTCGAGGAACGAGGCCGAGTCGCTGTCCTCGCGGTAGACCGCAGGCAGGTAACGGTCGAGGTAGGAGAAGCGGGGGTAGTAGGCGCGCAGCGCGCGCAGCCGTGGGCTCTCACGCCCGTTGCCGTGCAGGGTCAGGCGCAGCTGCAGGAAGCGCCCCCGCGCCCGCTGGAACAGCAACTCCCAGGTGCCGCGCCGCTCGCCCGTCGGGGCGTGCAGGTAGGGCAACTCGCTGCCGTCAGGGCGCAGGCGTAGCGCCGGCTCGGGCAGCCACTCGGCTACGGCCAGGGCCCGCTCATCGTCGGCCGCGCGGCTCTCCACGGTCACCGCGGTGTCGGCAGGGATGCAGGCGTCGAGCATCAGGCGATGCCAGACACACTGCGGCTCGCGCCCGTCGAGCGCCCAGGTGAGCAGTCGGCCCTCGGGCGCGTAGCGCGGGCGGCGCTGGGCCACCAGGGGCACCCAGCGCTCCTCGAGGTCGTAGAAGACCTGGCGGCCGGCGCGCACCAGGCCCCGGCCGCCGAAAAGCCGCATCGGCAGGTACTCGGCCACGGCCTCCAGCTGCAGGGCGGGCCCGCCGCGCACGATGGTGAAGGCGAAGACCTGATTGCCGTCATCGGCGGCGACGTAGAGTCGCTCGCCGCGCTCGTGCGGCACCACGGCGATGTCGTGACCCACCAGGCGGAAGCCGGCCGGCTGCGCCACCACCCGCAGCACCGCGTCGGTCGAGGCGGGAGCGCCGTCCTGGGCACCGCGCACGAAGTGGTAGATCCGCGAGAAGTCCGCGCCCGCCACCAGGTCAAGTACGAGCACCGAGCCGTCGGCCGTGGTCTCGATCGCGACCGGATCCATCACCGGGGGGGTGGCCGCGGCCAGATCAACATAGGCGGGAAAGGCGCGGGCGGCCGTCACGCGGGGCGCACCCGGGTCGGGCTGGAACAGCTCGCGCTGCTCGGGCTCCAGAGGAAGCGGGGCGCCGCCCAGGTGCTCGGGGCGCAGCCAGCGATCCAGGGTCCAGAAGCGGCGGTTGCGCCGGTCGAGGATGACCAGGCCGCCGTCGGGCAGGGGCGCCATGTCCCAGGGCTCGAACGGGCTGGCCGCAGGCCAGTGCAGGCGGCGGGGCGGCCCACCGGCGTGGAGGTCGAAGACGAGCAGCCCGGCGCGCTCGCCCCCGGAAGGCGAGGCGGGGTCACCGCGTACGCCGACGACCAGATAGTGGTCGGCGGTCACCGCGAGGCCGGCAAGGGCGAGCGGCCCGGTGGCGCGGGGCGGCACGAGGGGAGCGAAGGCGCCCGGGGCAAGCGTCTCAGCGGCGCAGGCGTCGTCGTCGCCGGGGGCCCAGAAGTGGCCCGCGCGGCCGCGGCCCGCCGAGAAGGCGCGGAGCG
>DAOUBZ010000214.1:0-10799 GCA_034432515.1 Chloroflexaceae bacterium
GCTGGCAAATCCCGTTTTGCTCACGCCGGGTGCGCGGGCGTCCCGCCCGCCTGCGGGCCGGAGGCCCGCGTACCCGGGTTTGCCAGCAGTATCGTTGCAACAACCCTGGGTGTATACTGGACTCCGGTTGACCGACAGGCTGGCGGAGCGGCTGATGACCGTCAAGGGCAGCTACATCCTGGTGCTCCAGCTCGATCAGCCGCTGCATGGGCTCCGTGTCGGCCGGCTGGGCAGTTTCGACTTTGCACCCGGCTTCTACCTCTACGTCGGCAGTGCCTTCGGCGCCGGGGGTCTCGCGGCGCGCCTGGCCTACCATCGCCGACGCCACAAGCAGCATCCCCACTGGCACATCGATTACCTGCGCGCCAATGCCCGCCTCCGCGAAGCCTGGACCGTCGGTGGCCCCGAGCATTTCGAGTGCCGCTGGTGCCAGGCCCTTGCCCGCACACCGGGGGTGAGCATTCCGGTGCGCCACTTCGGCTCGCGTGATACCCACTGCGCCGCGCACCTCTTCTACCTGCCCCGCGCCCCCCGCTCCCGCCTGCTGACGAGGATCATCCTCGACAGTCTCACCGAGGAGGCGCACGTCGCTCTGTGCATCGAGGTCCATAGCTTCCCAGAGTGAGCGCACTCTGCGTGCAGCGACACTTCTTCCGATCCGCCAGGCTTGCCTGAAACCCCAGTTTGTTCGGTGGTTGTAGCGGTGCAGCCGCCACCACCACCGAACAAACACCCCGTCGGGTGGCTACGCCGCCTCACACCTCACCACGGGAGGCGGACGTTGCACAAGCCTGCCGGGAGGCCGGAGAGCTATTGACAAGGCTGAGTCGCCCGCGTATAGTGCAGAAGCGTTTTTTGGCTCGGCCGAAGATCCGGTGGCTTGCCCCTGGCTGCTGCCGCGCAGATAGAGAATCAGTATGGGTGATAAAGTCGTTATCGTTGAGTCGCCGGCAAAGGCGAAGACCATTCAAAAATATCTTGGGCGTGGCTTCCGCGTAACGTCCAGCATGGGGCACGTTCGCGACCTGCCGAAGAGTGACCTCTCGATCGATGTCGAGCGAGACTTTCAGCCGATCTATGAGATCACCAAGGCGAAGGTGGTCAGCGAACTGCGCCAGGCGATCAAGAATGCCGATGCCGTCTACCTTGCCACCGACCCCGACCGGGAGGGTGAGGCCATCGCCTGGCACATCACCGAGGCGGTGCGTGTGCCAGCCCGTACTCCCGTGCACCGGGTGGTCTTCCAGGAGATTACGCGCAACGCGGTGCAGCAGGCGATCGAGCATCCCCGCAGCATCGACGCCAACCTGGTCAACGCCCAGCAGGCCCGCCGCGTGCTCGATCGGCTGGTGGGCTACCAGCTCAGCCCGCTGCTCTGGGACAAGGTCAGACGTGGGCTCTCGGCCGGGCGCGTGCAGTCGGTGGCGGTGCGGCTGATCGTCGAGCGCGAGCGGGCGATCGAGGCCTTTGTGCCGGTCGAGTACTGGACGATCGAGGCTGACCTGCTCAAGGGCCAGCTGGCCGCACCAGCCGGCGACACGCCGCCCCGCGATAGTTTCCGCGCCACGCTGATCGAGCATGACGGCAAAAAGCTCGACAAGTTTGCGATCGCGGACCAGGCCCAGGCGGCGGCGATCGTCGCCGACCTGGAGGGCGCGCGCTACACCGTCCAGAAGGTGACGCGCAAGGACAAGCGGCGCAGCGCCGCACCGCCCTTCACCACCAGCACGCTGCAGCAGGAGGCCGGGCGCAAGCTGGGCTTCAGCGCCAAGAAGACCATGACGCTGGCCCAGCGGCTGTACGAGGGCGTGGATCTGGGCGGCGACGAGGGCAGTGTGGGCCTGATCACCTACATGCGCACCGACAGCACCAACGTGGCCGCCGAGGCGCAGGCCGAGGCGCGCCAGGTGATCACCGAGCGTTTCGGCGCAACCTATCTGCCTGAGAAGCCGCCCGTCTTTCGCACCAGGGCCAAGGGCGCCCAGGAGGCCCACGAGGCCATTCGCCCCACCAGTAGCGCCCGTCTGCCCGAGCAGGTCAGCGCCCACCTGGAGCGTGACATGGCCCGGCTCTATGAGCTGATCTGGAAGCGCTTTCTCGCCTCACAGATGGCCCCCGCGGTGTTCGATAGCACGACGGTTGATATCGGCGCGTTTCCCGAGCGGCTGGCCGGGCAGCCGGAGGCTACCGATGCCCCGGCGGCCCCCTACATCTTTCGCGCCACCGGCAGTGTCCTCAAGTCCCCCGGCTTCCTCGCGGTCTACAACGTGAGCCTGGACGAAGGCGAGGAGGACGAGGACCGCGAGCGCCGCCTGCCTGCGCTGGCTGAGGGCGATCCGCTCAGCCTGGTGCAGCTGCTGCCGGTCCAGCATTTCACCGAACCGCCGCCCCGCTTCACGGAGGCCAGCCTCGTCAAAGAGCTCGAAGCGCTCGGCATCGGTCGGCCCTCGACCTACGCCTCGATCATCTCGACCATCCAGGAGCGCGAGTACGTGGAACTGGTCGAGAAGAAACTCATCCCGACCACGCTGGGTCGTGTGGTCACCGACCTGCTGGTCGAGCACTTCCCGACGATCGTCGACTATGACTTCACCTCGGCGCTCGAGCAGCAGCTCGATGACATTGCCGAGGGGGCCAAGCAGTGGGTGCCGGTGCTCCGCGACTTCTACGACCCCTTCCAGAAGACCCTTGCTGAGGCGCGGCGCGAGATGCGCAATCTCAAGCGCGAGGAGATCGTGACCGACCTGGTCTGCCCGAAGTGTGGGCAGGGCTATCTGGCGATCAAGTTCGGGCGTAACGGCGAGTTCCTGGCCTGCACGCGCTACAGCAAAGAGGGCGGCCCCGACTCGTGTGATTTCACCAGCGACTTCCACCGCGACAGCGAGGGGCAGATCGTGCTCGACAAGGCTGCCAGCCCCGAACTGAGCGACGTGCTCTGCAACGTCTGTGGGCGGCCAATGGTGATCAAGAAGAGCCGCTTTGGCCCCTTCCTCGGCTGTTCCGGCTACCCCGAGTGCAGCAATACGCGCCGCATTGGCAAGGACGGCAAGCCGGTGCCGCTGCCTGAGCCCACGGGCGTCGCCTGTCCCAAGTGCCACGAGGGCGAGTTGCTGCGCCGGCGCGGCAAGTTCGGCCGGCCCTTCTTCGGCTGCTCGCGCTATCCCCAGTGTGACTACCTGAGCAACAGCCTCGAAGAGCTTGCGCCGGTCGACGCTTCGCCCGCTGCTGAGCAGCCCAGGGTGGTGAAGGGCAAAGCAAAACCGGCCACCACGACGAAGAAACCAGCCGGCTCAGCGAAGAAGCGCGCCACGAAGAAGAGCGCGTAGTCGTGATGTGAACATAGGGAGCGGGACGCAGCGTGCTGCGTCCCGTACGGGGGCCAGTTTTCATCGCGGTGGTGTGCGCTCTGCGAATGTGGCCTACCGAGGGTTGTCATGCCGAGATCCTTCGCTCCGGCTACGCCTCCGCTCAGGGTAGCATGTGTACTCCGGGCCTCGCGGCCAGCCTACTCCGGGCTCGCCGTATCGCCTCCGGGGTTGTAGCCCATCTTGATCCAGCCCTTCTTGATCGCGTAGATCACGGCCATGGTGCGGTCATTCACCTGGAGCTTGGAGAGGATCGAGGTGATGTGGTTCTTGACCGTCTGGCCGCTGATCGACAACTCGTTGGCGATCTCTTTGTTGGAGAGACCGCGGGCGATACAGTCGAGGATCTCGATCTCGCGGCTGGTGAGCGGCGCGAAGAGCGCCGAGGTCTGCTCATCATCGGTGGCGGCGAGCTCGCGGAACTGGTGGAGCACGCGGGTGGCGACGCTGGGCTTGGCGAGCACCGCCTCGTTGATCAGGTACCGGCCCCTGGCAACTTCGCGGATGAAGTAGAGCAGGTCATCAGGGTTGACATCCTTGGACGAGTAGGCGGCAGCGCCGACTTTGATCGCCTGGAAGAGCTGGTCGTCGTCCTCATAGACGCTGAGCACGATGATGCCCATACGCGGGTCGCGGCGCTTAATGACACGGGCCACCTCCAGGCCGTTGAGCCCGGGCAGGTTGATATCAACGAGGACGACGTCGGGGTTGAGCCGTTCGGTGAGCTTGAGCGCCTCCTGGCCATTCTCAGCCTCGCCGATCACCTCGATGTCATCGGCGCCCTCCAGGCTCCAGCGAATGCCCTGGCGGAAGAGCGGGTGATCGTCGATTATCAACACGCGGATCGGGTTGGTCATAGCGGCCTCGCTCCTGGAGCATTACTCGAATTGGTTGAGCCTGAACAAGGACGATGTGAGTGCAGCGAGCCACAAGCATCAGTGCGCCCAGGCGGCTCGATCGTGCTGCTCAGTGCTCTAAGGGAAGCTCTTAGCCCCGCAGGGGCAGGCTCACCGCGACTTCGGTCCCGTGACCGGGACGTGTGGTAACGACCAGGCTGGCGCCGATCAATTCGGCCCGTTCGCGCATGCTGGTGAGCCCCCAGCTTTCGCGGCCCGCGCGCCGCGCCACCTCACGCGGGTCGAAGCCCGGCCCCTCGTCGCGGATCTGCAACGCCAGCCGGTCCTGTCGTACGGCCAGCACCACCGCCACCGGCGCGCCCCGGGCATACTTGCGCGCATTCTGCAGCGACTCCTGCACGATGCGGTAGAGCACGATCTCCGTCTCGGGGGGCAGACGGGGGAGCGGGTCGGCTTCGAAACTCACTGCGGCATTGACGGTGTCGCGATAGCGTTGCACATACTCGCGGATGGCGCCGGCGAGCCCCTGGTCTTCCAGCTTGCCTGGCCGCAGGTCGGCGATGAAGCCACGCACCTCGCGCAGGCCCTCGCGGGCATTCTCGCCCAGCTGGTTGAGCATCACGCCGAGCCGGTCCAGGTGCCGCTCGGCGAGTAGCGTCTGGCAGCGTTCCAGGCCCATCAGGGCGTTGGCCAGTACCTGGGCCGGGCCATCGTGAACCTCGCGGGCGAGACGAGCGCGCTCCTCTTCACGGCCCATGATCACCTGGGCGGCCAGGGCCTGCACCCAGGGATCGGCTGGTTCGCCCTCAGCGCCGCCGCTGAGCGTGGCGCTGCTCATATCGATCTGGCGCACCAGCTGGTCGAGCTGGCGCAAGGCGCGCCGCAACTGCTCATAGTCCTCGGCTAGCCGGTCGTAGCTGGCGCGCAGTTTGCGCTCGCGGGCAGTCAGGCTGGCAGCGCTGGCCTGACCGCGTTCAGTGGCGAAGCGCGCCTGCAGCACCACTTCGTCTAGCTGGCGCTCCGCCTGACGCAGATCGACTTCCAGCCGCGCCAGGCGCTGCTGTGCCGCACTGTGGAGCTCGCGCAGACGAGTGAGCTGCGCGGCGACAATCGCGTGGGCCGTCTCCAGCAACGCGGAAGGCTCCAACCCCACGACAATGCTCCCCGCTGGCCCGGAACCGTTGTATGCCGGTAGTATAACACGCCGGATGACATAAGGGCAACTGCTCCAGCAGGTCGCCCAGGGCGTGCGCAACATCTTCGGGGCGAGCCCCGACCCCCGGGTTTTCTCGTTGGTTCTGGCGGCTACGCCGCCAGAACCAACGAGAAAAGTCGGGCGATGTAGCCGCCCCAATACCCACTGCTGGCGGCAGACCTCGCCCAGGCCCCGGGCAAACACCAGGCTTTGCCCACCGGTTTCACAAGAACAAAGTGACGAAAGTTGCGCAAAAA
Organism: Chloroflexaceae bacterium; assembly: GCA_034432515.1. GTDB lineage: Bacteria > Chloroflexota > Chloroflexia > Chloroflexales > Chloroflexaceae > JACAEO01. The sequence continues at coordinate 5,675 of DAOUBZ010000214.1, forward strand.
CAAAACAGTCTGTCGTATAATACCAGCACACACCTGAGCGGAAAGGTTCCATTCCATGGCCGAGATTATTCCCCTGACTCCCGGCGGGGCCAGTGACCCGCCGGAACCGTTCAAGGAGAGTGCCTGTAAGCTCCACCCACAGACCATGTGCCCGGCCTTCGGCGCCCTGCGGGTGCTGGCGCGCCTCGAGGGCGCGCAGCCCGCCATGATCACCGATACGGGCTGTCTCTACGGGCTCACCTTTGTGACCCATTTCTATGCCGCGCGCAAGAGCATCGTGGCCCCGGCGCTCGGCACCGCCGAGCTCTCGAGCGGCAAGGTGCAGGAGGCGGCCAACGCAGCGATCGCCGAGGCAGCCAGCGAGCCGAATGTCTCGGTGATCCCGGTGATCTCGCTCTGCGTCGCCGAGACCGCCGGCCTGGCCGAGGAGTTGCTGCCGAGCACAATCGACGGCAAGCCGGTGGTGCTGGTGCGCGTACCAGCCTATGCCATCCACTCTCACCCGGAGGCCAAGGACATCGCGCTGGCCGCGGTGTTGCGCCGCTTCATCGACCGTGAGCGGGCCCACGAGCCGGGCGCGCTGGTGCTGATCGGCGAGGTCTTCCCCGCCGATCCGCTGATCATCGATGGGGTGCTGCGCAAGATGGGCGGGCGGGTGCTCACCACCCTGCCTGGCCGCCACGTGGACGAACTGCGCCTGGCCGGGTGCGGCGTGGCGGTGGCGGCGCTACACCCCTTCTACCGCGAGACGGTGGGCGTGCTGCGCGAGCGGGGCGTGGGCGTGGTCGCCGGGGCGCCGATCGGCGCCGATGGGAGCGCCGCCTGGCTGCGGGCGGTGGGCACGGCCCTGGAGCTGGACGAAGCCGTGGTGGAGCAGGTGGCCGCCGAGGAGGAGGCCGCCGCGCGCGGCTTTCTGGCCAGCCAGCCCCTCAAAGGTGCGACGATCATGGTCTCGGGCTACGAGGGCAACGAGATGCTCTACGCCCGCCTGCTGGTCGAGGGCGGCGCGCACGTGCCCTATATCAGCACCAGCATCGGCCAGAGCATGCTCACCGCCGCCGACGAGGCCTGGCTCAAGGCCCACGGCACCGAGGCGGTGGTCTATCGCAAAGCGATCGAGGACGATAAGGCAGCCATGGCGCGCTGGCGTTTCGACCTGGTGATCGGTACGACGACCCTCGCCGCGCATGCCAAGGAGCTCGGCATCCCCTCGGTCTACTATACCAACATCCTCAGCGTGCGCCCGCTCTTCCTGGCTGGCGGCATGATCGCCTCGCTGAGCTTCGTGCGCGAGTTGATGAACCGCCGGCCGCTCTATGAGCGCATGGTCGAGTTCTTCGCCGACGCTGACCAGGGAGGCGCAGCATGACCATCCAGCTCATCCGCGACATCTCGGACTCCAGCTCATACTGGGGCGCCTCGTGGGTCTTCGGCTGTTTCCCGGATCTGCACATCGTCTGTGACGCGCCGATCGGCTGCTACAACCTGCTCGGCATGGCGGTGACCGACTATACCGACGCGCTGCCGCACATGGCCAATCTCACGCCGACCTCGATCCGTGAGCAGGATGTGATCAACGGCACGGCCCAGGCCCTGGTCCGCACGATTGATGACCTGCGCAGCATCGGCAGCCTGGCCGGCAAACGACTGCTGGTGATCTCCACCGCCGAGAGCGAGATGATCAGCGCCGACCACGGCAGCCTGGTGGCCCAACTCGACCCGGAGGCTCGCTTCTTCTGGAGCCAGTCGCTTGAACAGGACGAGTGGACGGGGCGGGACCGGGCGCTGCTCTTTGCCTGGGAAGCCTACGGCCAGCCGTTCGTCACGCCCGGCGCACCGCCGCGGGCCGCCAACCTGGTGAACATCATCGGCCCCTCGCTGGGTTGCTTCAATGCACCCGCCGACCTGCACGAACTGCGACGGCTGATCGCGGGCATCGGCGGCGAGGTGAACCTGGTCTATCCGTACGAGGGCAGCGTGGCCAGCACGCCGCGGCTGGCCGACGCCGCGGTGAACGTGGTCATGTACCGGGAGTTCGGCACGCCCCTGGCCGAGGCCCTGGGGCGACCTTACTGCTTTGCGCCGTTCGGTGTCTTCGGCACCACCGCCTTCCTGGAGGAACTCGGCCAGCTGATCGGCGCTGATCCGGCGCGGGTCGCGGCATTCATCGCCCGCGAGAAACGCACCACGCTCCAACCCGTGTGGGACCTCTGGCGCGGACCGCAGAGCGACTGGTTTGCCACGGTGGACTGCGCCATCGTGGCGGGCCGCAGCTATGTTACGGGGTTGACTCAGTTCCTCGGTGAGGAACTGGGCATGAAGATCGCCTGGAGCTCAGGGCGCCCGCGGCGCGATGATGAACCGGACAACATCGAGATCCGGCGGCGCATCCATGCGAAAGCACCAGCCTTCGTCTTTGGCAGTATCAACGAGAAGATCTACCTGGCCGAAGCCAATGCGCGCGCCACCCACTACATCCCGGCGACCTTCCCCGGCCCGGTGGTGCGGCGCACCACCGGCACACCCTTTATGGGCTATGCCGGCGCGGCCAACGTGATGCAAGAACTGGTCAACCGGTTCTACGAGATGGTCTTCAACTTCCTGCCGGTTGAGCCGATCAAAGCCCCCGCCGGGCCGGCCGGCCCTGGCGGCCCGCCCCCGAACACGGCAGCCGGTCCGCCGCCGCAATCCTCCGCCGAAACTATAGCCTGGACGCAGGCAGCGACCGAGCGCCTCAACGCCGCCCTGGAGCAGGTGCCGTTCCTGGCCCGGATCAGCGCCAGCCGTTCGCTGCGCCTCGCCGCCGAGCAGGCCGCCCGCACCCGCGGCGCGCGCGAGGTGACGGTGGAGTTCGTCGAGGCGGCGATCGCCCACGGCACAGCCTGAGCGCTGGCAGGCCAGGGCCAGTCCAACGTGGGCATCTGCGCCGGAACCTCACCTTCACACACTCTGGCTTCAGGGGCGGCCTGCTCTGGCAGCCGTATGGAGAGGGCGCTCGCCGCCGTGGTGCACACGGCGGCGAGCGGTCCAGCACTACCCGCGCTGCACGTGGTTGGCCGAGGTGGGCACTGCGGCGGGCGGCCCGATCTGCGACGCCAGGGCATCCTCGACCGCGACCGCGGCTATCGGCAGCAGTGGCACCAGCGCCAGGTTGTAGGCCTCGGCCGCCTGGCCCTTCAGCCGCAGCACCCTCTGCCCGAAGAACATTAGCGCCGGCAGTGAGGCCGGGATGACGCCGATGACCAGCGCCCGCGGGAGCCAGCGTTCGCGCGGCAGGCGCCCGACCAGGGCCTGAAGCGCCGTGCTCACCGCCAGCGTATTGAAGAGCAGGCGCGTATGCTCGCCGGTGCTCTCATCACGCAGGCTCAGATAGGGGATCCTGGGCCAGAACTGCTTGCTGTTGCCGTGGAGAATGACCATCACCACTACGTTGGTCAGCACGAAGCCAATCTTGCCGAGCACTGAGCGCTTCATCGGCTCTCCCTCCGCTTTGCGGGTACCAACAGATGCGGCAGCCGCGCGCTAGCCGCCCTGCGTGTGCCGAACTATACGCGGTGCCGCACCGTTGGCCGGTGAAGAGCCGCCCACTGCGGATTGAGGTCCGCCAACTCGTACCAGTGACGAGTGACGAGCCAGACGCTCCGCCCCCCATACCGGCGGCACACGCGGCAACTGGGCTCAGATCTGGTCGAGGTAATCTTTGAGGAGCTTGCCAAGGCGCGGGTGGCGCAGTTTGCGCAGCGCTTTGACCTCGATCTGGCGAACCCGCTCGCGGGTGACGCCGAAGGCACGGCCGACCTCCTCGAGGGTTCGGGGCTGACCATCGGCGAGGCCGTAGCGGAGCTCGAGCACGCGCCGTTCGCGCTCGGTCAACTGGTCAAGAGCGGTGGCGATCTGCTGGCGCAGCATCCCGCTGGCGGCAGCATCGTCGGCGTCGAGGGCGTGCGGGTCGGGGATGAAATCGGCCAGGGTGCTATCGGCCTCCTCGCCTACCGGAGTGGCGAGGGAGACGGGATCCTGGGCGGTGCGGCGCAACTCACGGAGCTTCTCCTCACTCATATTGAGGAACTGGGCGAGCTCGCCATCGTTCGGCTCGCGGCCGAGGCTCTGGGTGAGCTGGCGCCGGGCGGCCTGGATGCGGTTGAGCGTCTCGCCGAGGTGAACGGGGAGGCGCACGAGGCGGGACTGGTCGGCGAGGGCGCGCGAAAGGGCCTGTTTGATCCACCAGGTTGCGTAGGTCGAGAACTTGAAGCCCTTATCGTGATCAAACTTCTCAATCGCGCGCAGCAGGCCGAGGCTCCCCTCCTGGATCAGGTCGAGCAGGGGCAGGCCGCGGTCGCGATAGCGTTTGGCGATGCTGACGACGAGGCGCAGATTGGCGGCGGCCATCTGCTGGCGGGCCTCATCGCCGGCGGCGATCTGCGCGCGCAGCTGGGCGGCCTCGCGGCTATCGGGCGGCACCGTCTTCAGCCGGGCCTGGGCGAGCTGGCCCCGCTCGATCGTCTGGGCGAGGCGCTTCTCCTGCTCGGCGGTGAGCAGCGGCACCTGGCCGATCTCGCGCAGGTAGAGCCGGACACTGTCACCGAGCAGCGCGTCAGAGAGCCCCTCATCGAGGTCGATTGGTGGTGCGCCTGCCGGCTCTTCCTCGGTGATCTGCTCGTCGGACGGTTCGCGAACCGGTACGCCAGCCTCGGCCAGGGCCGCATACACGACGTCGATCGCGTCTGCGGCCGATTCTTCGGGAGCAGGCACAACCTGGAGCAACTCATCAAGGGTGACGTATCCCCGCTGCCGACCCTGGGCGATCAGCGCCTGAATGTCGCTAGGATTGACAACGGACGTTGGGCGCGCGGGTTCGGGTGGCGTCTGAGACATAGGGCAGTTCCTTGGGATGGGCCGATGGGCTGTATTGTAGCATATCCGTCTTACCTGTGCTGCGCAGGTCGGCTACAGGTCAGGGCTTGTGCAACGATACTGCTGGCAAACCCGGGTACGCGGGCCTCCGGCCCGCAGGCGGGCGGGACGCCCAGGTGCCGCTCAATAGCCACCAGCACGCGGTTGCCTCCGGCCCGCAGGCGGGCGGAACGCCCGCGCACCCGGCGTGAGCAAAACGGGATTTGCCAGC
>DAOUBZ010000215.1:0-2215 GCA_034432515.1 Chloroflexaceae bacterium
GGCCCAGCCGCCAACACCACTCAGGACGCCAGAATGATTTGCAATCAAGAATCGAAGATGTTATACTGACAGCGGTACGCAGGCTGATAGCTGGCGCTGGTGCGCGCCCGTCTATCACCTGAGCTCTGGTTCTTGCGGATCGGCCACCAGTTATTCAGGCCGTACAGGGACACCTGCTATGAACCGTCGGTGAGCACGCTTCCTGGTGATCGCGACGCGGTCGGCTCGCACCCGGCCAGTACGTCGCCCAGACGCCGGAAACACGGTCTATGCCGGACGTTGTGAAAAGTGGGTAGCCCCCACTTTTCTTAATTCTAGGCGAGTACGCTATGAAGAGCGATTTTTACACTGCTATCTCGCAGATCGCCGCGGAGCGCGGGATCCCTAAAGAGGCGATCATCGACGTGATGGAGAAGGCCCTCATTACGGCCTACAAGCGTACCCTCGGCAACAACCCACCGCCGATGGAGGTAACGGTACGGCTCGACCCGGTGAGCGGGCAGGCGCGCGTGTACGCCGAGAAGCAGGTTGTTGACGAGGTGTTCGACGACCGCTTCGAGATCGAGCTTGCCGATGCGCAGAAGTACAAGCCCGACGTGCAACTCGGCGAGACGGTGATGGTGGAGAGCACCCCGAATGACTTCGGGCGCATCGCTGCCCAGACCGCCAAGCAGGTGGTGCTCCAGGGGATCAAAGAGGTCGAGCGCGAGCATATCTACGGCGAGTACATGAACCGCGAGGGCGAGTTGATCACCGCGACGGTGCAGCGCATGGCCAAAGGCAATGTCATCCTCGAGATGGGCAAGGCCGAGGCCATCCTGCCGCCCAAAGAGCAGGTCGACAACGACCGCTACTATCACGGCCAGCGGCTCAAGGTCTACCTGATGGAGATCCGCAAGGAAGACCGCGGGCCACGGTTGATCGCCTCGCGCACCCACAAGAACCTGATCCTGCGCCTCTTCGAGATGGAAGTGCCCGAGATCTACAACGGGACGGTTGAGATCAAGTCGATCGCGCGCGAGCCGGGCCTGCGCACCAAGGTGGCGGTTGCCGCCCGCCAGGAGGGGATCGATCCGGTCGGCTCCTGCGTCGGGATGCGCGGTATCCGCATCCAGAACATCGTGAACGAGCTCAACGGCGAGAAGATCGATGTGGTCCAGTGGTCCTCCGACCCGAAGGAGTTCATTGCCAATGCCCTCTCGCCGGCTCAGGTGGTTGAGGTGCACCTGAATGAGGACGAGCACACCGCGCTGGTGATCGTGCCCGACAAGCAACTCTCGCTGGCGATCGGCAAAGAGGGCCAGAATGTGCGCCTCGCCGCCAAGCTGACCGGCTGGCGGATCGACATTAAGAGCGCCACTGCCCTGCTGGAGGAGGAGCGCGCCGCCGCCGAGGCCCGCGGCTATGCCGAGGCCGAACAGATGCAGACCGAGGTGGAACTGGCCTCGGCCAAGGTCGAGAGCCGCAAGGTGCGCCCCGATGGCACGATCGTTTACCAGAACGCCCACTACGGACCGCTGGGCAACGACCTGATTGGCGAGACGGTGCAACTCCGCGCCACCTCGCAGAAACTGTACATCTACTCCCACGATAAGCTGATCGCGTCGTACATCCTGGTGGAGGGCAATGCCCAGGGAGATGAGGAGTAGTCACACCCGACGATGGCAGCAAGCAGCAACAAGCTACGCAGCGGCCCGCGGCCAAAGCCTGTCCCCCAGCGGACGTGCATTGCCTGCCGCCGTACCGGTGCGAAGCGGGGGCTGATCCGCCTGGTGCGCGATGCAGACGGCCACGTGGTGGTTGACCTCACGGGCAAGCGCCACGGGCGTGGCGCCTACCTCTGCCACGATCCGACCTGCTGGGAGCTGGCGCTGAAGCGTCGGTCACTCGAACGGGCGCTCCGCCTCGATCAGCTCTACCCGGAGGACCGGGAGCACCTCCTGGCCTTTGGCCGCACACTGAAGCCAGTGGAGCCAGCGATGTAAGAACGTATGATCACGGAAAGGCCTGCGCCCGCAGGGACATGCAGCCAGACGGTTGCGAGGATGTCGCCGGGCCGGAAAGGAAAATAGACATGCTACCGAAAAAAGATCCTCGTCAGCAAACCGTTGTGCATATGAGTTCCCGTGGTGGCGGCGGCGGCCGGCCTTCCGGTGGTGGTGGCGGGCGCCCCGCTGGTGGTGGCGGCGGCAGCCGGCCCGCCGGCGGCGGTGGC
>DAOUBZ010000216.1:0-1715 GCA_034432515.1 Chloroflexaceae bacterium
CATCTCGGCGGCGGCGCTCAGCAGCAGGGTCTCCTCCTCGCCCCAGGTGCGCTCGCTGCGCTCGTCGGTGAGGTTGATGCAGCCCCACCACTGCTCGCCGACGCGGATCGGGAAGAGCAGGAACGAGCGGACGCCGACCGTGTGGAGCAGGTAGTCGCGCCAGAGGGGGTTGGCGGCATACACCTCCCGCGTCGGCCCGCCGACGGGGGCGCCGGCGGCGAGCTGCTGCGGCACCTCGGCCGGCACAAGGGACCATGGGAAGAGGGTGGGGCTGTCGGCCTCGCGAGGTGGCGCGCTGGCGATGTACTGGCGAACGGAGCGCACCAACGTCGCCGTCTCGTCGCGGGCGGGCTGGGCGCCCGGCCCGCCCGCCTGGGCAAAGGAGCTCGAGCAGAGGCCGAGCACGGGGTCCTCGACGTTGGGGCTCAGCGATGCCCGGCTCGCCTGCGACGGCCCGAGCAGCCGCCGGCGCTCGGCCTCGCCCGACGTGGGGGTGAGCAACACCGCCGAAAACACCGAGAGGGCCCGCACCGTGTCGAGCTGGCGTCGAAGCTGGCCCTCGGCCCGCCTGCGCTCGCCGATCTCGTGCTGGAGCTCGTCGGCGCGGAGCTGCAGAGCATCCGCCTGGCGCCTGGCCGTCTCGGTGTCGTGAATGACTTGCAGCACCTTCAGCCGCTGGTCGGCCTTCTCGCCGGCGACCTGATCCTTCAGCGTATGGTACTGCTTGTAGTGAGCGAGGGCCAGAGCCGGATCGCCCTGGCGCTCATGGAGCTCGGAGAGGGGGTCGGGGCGGTTCTGGCGCCGCAGCCAGGCGGCCCGGTGGCCCGTGAAGATGTAGCGACTATCGCGGTCGCGAGCGTCATCGGCGTGGGGGTGCTCGTAGAGGTAGGCATAGAGGGCGCGGCGAGCCTCGTTGTGGAGGTCGAGCGTGCGTGACTTGCCGCCCTTGCCGTCCACAATGAGCAGGCTACCAGCGCGCTGGTTGACCTGGCAGTGCTCCAGCTCTAGGAGGGCGATCTCGCTGATGCGGAGCCCGGCCCAGTAGCCGAGGGCGACCAGGGCGGCGAGGCGGGGTGAGTTGGCACGCTCAGCCAGGGACTTGATGACGAAGCGGGCGTCGGAGGTCAATTCTGTTGGGGCCAGGGTAGCGATGGTGAGGCGCTCGACCGCGGCGACGGGGTTGCGCCGAAGCAGCCCCTCGGCCTGAGCCCAGCGGCAGAAGCGGTGCAAGGCGGTACGGGCCTTGGCGCGGGTCTGCGGGGCGCGGCCGAGGGCGGCAAGGTGATCGAGGTAGCCGCGCACGGCCGTCTCGGTGACGACCTCCATGCGAAAGGGGGTGCCGCCCGGCTGGTGGGCAAGCCAGGCGACAAACGACCGCAGCACCGTGTGGTAGGCGGCGACCGTCTTGGGGTCGCGGGCGCCGAGGGTTTCGACGAAGGCGGTGATGGGCTCGGGGTCACTCGCCGCGGCCTCCATGCCGGCCCTTTCTTTGGCTACCTCGTCGCCTCAGGCGATTCTCCGACAAGTTGCGGAGCGAAACTTTGGGGCAAACCGGGGGTAATGGCCGGAAGTATAGCACGATTCCGGGGCCAACTTGTCGTAGTTCCATGCTTCTCGGACAAATAATAGAGGTTATTCCGATTGATGGTAGAATGCCCACAGCGCAACAGGAGGTGGGCAATGGGACGATTAACCTACGCGGCAGTGGCTGAGAA
>DAOUBZ010000217.1:0-10158 GCA_034432515.1 Chloroflexaceae bacterium
GCCGGCCGCCGCGGCGTCGTCGGGGCCACCCAGGTCGAGCCCGGGGGGCAGGTGCAGGCAGAGGCGCACCCCGGTCGCGGCGATCCGCTCGGCCAGGGCCGCCAGCTGTGGCGCGCAGTCGGCCAGCTGGACGTAGGCATCCTGCGGCGCGAGGCTGAGCGCGACACGGTAGTAGCGCACGCGCAGCCGTTCGAGATAGGCCAGCGTGTCGCCGAGGCGGGCCAGGGCCAGGCTGAGGTGAGCAACCGGCCCGCGCCCGGCCGCGGCCAGATCGGGGCGTGCCACGACGCGCCCGCTGAAGCCGAGCCTGATCGGAGCCGCTGGCGTGCTGGAGCACCAGGTCATGACCGGTACCGCGACGATGCTACTGCGTCTGGGCGGCGAAGCGCCGCTGCCGGTCATTGTAACACGTAAACGGATAACTGACCAGTGGTTGCGTGCGGGAGTGCTAACCAGGGCTACTCGCTGCTGACGTTGACGCGGCGGTGGGTGCGGGTGTAGTAGCGCACCTGGCGGGGCAGGTTGCTGTCGAGCGGGGTCTCGCGGACGGCCTGGAGGATAGCGGCGGTAGCCTCGTTGATGCAAGCCTCGATCGTGGCCGTGGGGGCGCCTTCGGCGCGCAGGCGGCGCAGCGTGGCCTCCCAGGGGACGCTGCACGCGCCGCGGGTAGCGATTCCGACGACGTCGGGCAGCACCTTGGTGTGGCGGCTCCAGTTGAGGCCGAGGCAGCAGGCGGTGACGGGGCAGGGCAGGCGCTCAACGGTGAGCAGGAGCAGCTCCACCTCGCGGGCCACGGCGAAGACGAGCAGCGCCCGGTCGGTTGCGACGACCTCTTCGGCCTTGCGCAGGGGTGTGCCGAGTAGTTCGGCGAGCGCGACAGCGAGGGGACGGGCGAGCGCATCGGCGGCGACGATCGCGCTGAAGCGCCAGCCGGTGCTGGCGGCGAGGGCGATCAGCCGCTGCAGGGTGGTGCCGATGTTGGCGTAGCTGAAGTGATACTCCTGGGTCTCACGCAGCTGGATGCCGTCGTCGCCGCTGGAGCCGAGGTAGATCACGCCGTCCTCGGCGTAGAGTTGATCTTTGACGCTGGCGAGGCTGCGAAACTCGCGATGGCGCTCGACCGTGTTGAGGTTGTCGACCACCTCGGCGAGGGCGGCTGGCCCGTCGGCGAGCAGCAGGGCGCGACCGAAGGCGGCGGTTGCCTCGTCATAGCGGCGCAGGCCGAGCAGGCAGCGGCCGTAGAGGTTGTGCACCTCCCAGTCCTGCGGATAGTTGCGCAGCGGCAACTCGAGGTGGGAGATTGCGCGGGCGAAGTCGCCACGGGCGAGGTGGATCAAGCCAAGTTCGAAATGGGTGGCCGGGTCATCGGGGACGAGGCTGGCGCACTGGTCAAAGGCCGCCGCGGCCTCATCGTAGCGTTCGAGCTCGACCAGCACATAGCCGAGGTTGAAGTAGGCGAGGAAGCCGCCGTTGAGGCTGGCGACCAGGCGGAACTCCTCGGCCGCCTTGGCGAGCAGCCCGCTGCGCTGGTAGTAGAAGCCGAGGGCGTTGTGGGCCTCGGGCAGCAATGGATCGGCGGCGATGGCCTGGCGGTAATGGGCGACGGCCTCGGCGATGCGATTGGCCCGCTCCAGGGCCAGCCCGAGCTCCAGGTGGCGCAGCGCATCAAGCCGGTTGTGAGCCTCGTTCATAGCTTCCTGGAAGAGTTTCAGTGTGCTTGACGGGCTGCCAGGGCCAGGTTACAGGCCGAGGGTGCGGTGCTGGATGGCCAGTAGCTCGCGCACCCCTGCAGCGGCCAGATCGATCAGCGCGTCGAGGCGCTGGCGCGGCACCGGTGCGCCCTCGGCGGTGCCCTGCAGCTCGACGAAGTCGCCGTTGCTGGTCATAACGACGTTACAGTCCATATCGGCGCTGCTATCCTCGCGATAGTCAAGGTCGAGCAGCAGCTCACCGCCCACGCTGCCGGCGCTGACGGCGGCCACGGCGCGGGCCAGTGGCGAGCGGGTGAGCTTGCCGTCGGCCACAAGCCTGGTGCAGGCGAGGGCGAGGGCCACATAGCCGCCGGTGATCGCCGCCGTGCGGGTGCCGCCGTCAGCCTGCAGCACGTCACAGTCGATGGTGATCAGCCGTTCGCCCAGGTCTTCCAGGCGCACCGCGGCGCGCAGCGAGCGCCCGATCAGGCGCTGGATCTCCTGGGTGCGCCCACTGGCCCCGGCGCGCTCGCGGCGGGTGCGGGTGTGGGTCGAGCGCGGCAGCAGGGCGTACTCGGCGGTGACCCAGCCGCGACCCTGGCCGCGCATCCAGCCCGGCACGCTCTCCTCGACGCTGGCGGCACAGAGCACCCTGGTATTGCCGCAGACGATCAGGGCCGAACCTTCGGCATAGGGTGCGGCGCCGGGTGTGATCGTCACCGGGCGAAGCTGGTTCGGTGCGCGGCCATCGTGGCGGATCATGGCAGCCCTCATTGCTGCGACGGCAGTCGCCGATCTTCAGGCTGTTTATACCACATGTCCCGACGGCGTGCGACACTGCGCCAGCGAGGGTACGGCCACGTTAACGTCGCTTAGTGACACGCGAGAGGGGCTCACGCTCGCGCATAGTGCTCCACCATCCGCAGTAGCTGGAGCCTTCGTCGCTCGTGGCGCGCAACGGTGAGTACGCGCGGTCACGGCTGCGGCGACTCCGCCACCTCCGAGTACACCGTCCGCAGCACAACGGTCACCGGACGATCGAGCGTCACGGCCAGGCGCGCTGCGAGATCCTGAGCCGACTTCAGGTCGCCGCTGCCCTCCACCGCGGCAATGACCTGTCGGCCGTTGACGTTGACCACGATCACATTATAGGCGGTGCCTTCAAGCCAGTTCTCCACGGTGACCGTCGCGCGCCTGGTGTCGATCGCGCTATGAATGGCGCGATAGCTGGTCACGGAGAGCGGCAGCGCCACGATCAGGATGCCTGCGGCGAAGATGGCGAAGCCGCGCCGGCGCAGTTTCGCTTGCTGCGGAGTGAGCGCCAGCGTGCCGAGGCCCAGGGCAACGAAGACCATGCCACCGGCCAGCAGAATGGCGAGGAAGTTGGTCAGGAACAGCAGCAGTGCCTCCATGGCCGGGCCGTACTGCGCCTGCTGCAGGGCAATGCCCACCACGCAGAGCGGGGGCACCAGCGAGATGGCAATGGCGACGCCGCCGATCGAGTCGGCGATCTCGGCGCGTGAGGTGATGAAGGCCCCGGCCGCACCCGCACCCAGGGCCGTGAGCAGCGCGAAGAGGTTTGGGTTGATGCGCGAGGCAATTTCGCCGTTACCCGTGAATGAGATCGCTACGTCAGGGACAACGGCAGCCAGCAGGTACGAAGCGGCGATCACCGTCACGACCCCGACAACGACGAGGGCCAGGGCGCGCAGCACCCGCGGCAGCGAGCCCATCACTACCGCCGCGGTAGTCGCCATGATCGGCCCCATCAGGGGTGCAACGATCATCGCTCCAATCACCGTCGCCGTGGAGTCGGAGAGCACGCCGTAGGTCGCGATCACCGTGGCGAGCACGAGCAATACGAAGAAGTTGACCAGCCGCCGTTGGACCAGTGGTCCTTCGATGAAGAGTTTGTCCTCAAAAACCGGCAGATAGTCAGGGTCGAAGCCTGACCTGGTAGACGGGGCCGACTGCACGGTCTGCGCCATGGTTCCTCCTCGGCAACAGAAAGGCTCATCGTGACGCCATCGATCTCGCGCACGAGACGTACCGGCGCATCACGCAGAGCGGTCGGTATGGCCAGGGCTTGAGAGCCCTCGTCCGTGGCAGTATCCTGCTGCTCGAAGCTCGTGGCCTACGCCGGGCGCCGGGCACTGATCGCGCAACTGGTGACCCGTCCCTCAAGCTGCTGAACGACCTCATCGGGCAGCCCGACCAGCATCTCGGAGCCCTGCGCCCGCAGGTCGGCAACCGTGTAGCGCTGGGTGACCTCCAGCTGGACCTGCTTGAAGCCTACCGCCTCCAGCAGGGTGCGGTACTCCGTCATGCTCAGCGCACCGGCAAAGCAGGCCGCCCAACTCAGCGCCGCGCGCACCTCACCCTCGCTCACCGGCAGACTGCTCAGGTCGGCGTCGATCACAATGTCCGAGACCGCCAGGCGCCCACCCGGCTTGAGCACACGGAAGGCATCGGCCAGCACCTGGCCCTTATCTGGCACAAGGTTGATCACACAGTTCGAGATGATCACATCAACCGACTGGTCGGGCAGCGGGATGGCCTCGATGTCGCCCTTGAGGAACGCCACGTTCGTCGCACCGGCCCGCTCGGCGTTGCGCCGGGCGACCTCGAGCATCGCGTCGGTCATATCGAGGCCATAGACGTAGCCGCCCGGCCCCACACGCTGGGCGGCCAGCAGCACCTCCAGCCCACCGCCCGAGCCCAGGTCGAGCACCACCTCGCCCGGCCGCAGGCTCGCCAGGGCCAGGGGGTTGCCGCAGCCGAACGAGGCGGTAACGACGCCCTCGGGCAGGCTGGCCAGCGCCTCGGGGCCGTGCAACAGCAGCTCGGTGCTCGTCTCACAGCAACTCCCCGTGGTCGGGCCGCAACAGCCACCGCCCGTCGCGGCAGCCTGGATCGCGTTTCCATAGTGCTCCTGGACGGCGGCCTTGATCGCGGCCGGGTCAGACATCGGCTGGCTCATGGATCTGCTCCTTGCTTACACCTCGCGCACCATTGCGATCTCATCGCAGCGGTCCTGCTTGAAGCAGGTGGCGCAATCTTGCCAGATCTTATGCGGGAGCCGCAACTTGGGCACCTCGCGGAAGCCAAGCCGGCTGAAGAAGCCCACCTGCAACGTGAGCGTGAAGAGGGTGTGGATCCCCAGCCCGCGCGCCTCGTCGAAGAGCGGCTCGACCAGCTGGCGCCCCAGCCCGTGACCCTGGAAGTCCGGGTGGACGGCCAGGCTCACCACCTCGGCCAGGTCGGCCCAGGTGATATGCAGCGCGGCGCAGCCGACCACCTCGCCCTCGGCGTCGGCCACATTGAAGTTTCGCACCCGGTTGTACAGCTGGTCCATGGTCTTGGGCAGCATATCGCCCCGGGCGGCGTAGTAGTTGATCAGTTCGTAGAGCCGCGGCACGTCATCCACCCGGGCGCGACGCACCGCAACCGCGGCGCCGGGGCGCACCTGGAGCTGTGGCAGCGTGACGGGCGGCTGGTAGAGCAGGCTAGGCATCCATGAGCTCCCGCCAGCGGGCACACTGCTCGCTCACCCGGATCGGCGCCGTGCCGCCGAGGCTGTCCTTGCGCGCCACACTGCGCGCGAAGTCGAACACCGTGTAGATCTCGGCGTCCAGGTCGGGCTGGAGCGCCTGATACTCGGCCAGCGGCAGGTCGCGCAGGGCGACCCGCAGCTCCAGGGCGCGCCGCACGAGGCGGCCCACCTTGCCATGGGCCGCGCGGAAGGGCACGCCGCGCCGCACCAACTCATCGGCCAGGTCGGTGGCGAGCATGGCATCATCGAGCGCGGCCGCCATGCGCTCGGGTCGCGCCGCCAGCGTTGCGACGGCCCCGGCAGCCACCTGCAGCCCCAACTCAAGCGTATCAACGCTGTCGAAGAAGGGCTGTTTGTCCTCCTGCATGTCCTTGTTGTAGGTCAGCGGCAAGCCTTTCAGCACGGTCAGCAGGGTCACCAGGTTGCCCACCAGCCGCCCGCTCTTGCCGCGCAGCAACTCCATGCTATCAGGGTTCTTTTTCTGCGGCATCAGACTTGAGCCGGTACTGTTGGCGTCGTCGAGCTCGACGAAGCCGAACTCCGCACTACTGTAGAGGATCAGGTCCTCGGCGAGCCGGCTCAGGTGCACCCCGCTGAGCGCGAAGGCGAAGAGCAACTCGGCCACGAAATCGCGGTCGGCCACGGCGTCCAGCGAATTGCCGGCTACGGCGTCGAACTCATCCAGCGCCTCGGTCAGCCGCTCCCGTTCGATGCCCAGGCTATTGCCGGCCAGGGCGCCAGCGCCGAGGGGCAAGGTGCGCGTTCGCGTGGTAGCGTCCTCAATGCGTTGTCGATCCCGCTCGAACATCTCGATGTAGGCCAGACACCAGTGGCCGAAGGTGATCGGCTGGGCCCGTTGCAGGTGGGTGTAACCCGGCATCAGCGTAGCCACATGCTGCTCGGCCTGCTCCAGCAGGGCCAGTTGCAGCCCCCGCAGGCCGTGGCGCACCTGCTGCGCCGCCTGGATGGCGAAGAGCCGGAAGGCAGTCGCCACCTGGTCGTTGCGTGAACGCCCGGTGTGCAACTTCAGCGCCGGCTCGCCTACCAGTTCGTAGAGGCGTCGTTCCACGGCGGTGTGAATGTCTTCGTCGCCCTCGGCGGGCACGAAGCGCCCATCGGCGAACTCGCGCCGCACCAGTTCAAGGCCCTGCGCCAGGCGCTCGTGCTCCGCCACGCTGATCAGCCCGGCCTCCTTCAACGCCTCGGCCCAGGCCAGGCTGCCGCTGATATCGGCCTCGGCCAGCCGCACGTCGAAGGCAAACGAGTCGTTGAAGCGGCGCATCGTCTCCGCCGTCGGCGCCGCGAAGCGGCCACCCCACAGTCTGTGTTCCATGGCTTTGCTCTATGTCCGATACTCCGCGTTGATCGCCACGTATGCGGGGCTGAGGTCGCAGGTCCACACCGTCGCCTCACCCGTTCCCAGGCCCAGGTCGGCCTCGATCGTCACCTCGGGGACATTGAGCAGGTCACTGGCAGCCCGTTCGTCGAAGGGCAGCGGCAGCCCACCCTCCAGCACACGCATGCCGCCGAAGTGCAGCACCACCCGCGCCGGGTCCACCTCGGCCCCGCTGTAGCCGATCGCGCAGAGTACGCGGCCCCAATTCGGGTCGGCGCCGTAGAGGGCCGTCTTCACCAGCGGCGAGCGGGCCACGGCCATCGCCGCCTGTTTCGCCTCGGCATCGCTCATCGCCCCGCGCACGGTGATCGTCACAAAGCGGGTCGCGCCCTCGCCGTCGCGCACCACGGCGTGGGCCAACTGCCGGCAGACGGCTGTCAGCCCCGCGACGAAGGCGGCATAGGCCGGATCAGCCGGGTCGCTGATCGGCGGGGCGGGGGCGGCGCCATTGGCCAGCACCAGCAGGGTGTCGTTGGTGCTCGTATCGCCATCGATGCTGATGCTGTTGAAGCTGCCCGCGACAGCCTCGCGCAGCGCCGCATCGAGCAGGGCGGGTGACAGCGCCGCATCGCTGGTCACCACGCTGAGCAGCGTGGCCATGTTCGGGTGGATCATCCCGGCGCCCTTGGCCATCCCCCCGATGACGATTGTCGCGCCGCCGGGTAGCCCGACCCGGGCTGCCACGTGCTTGGGGCGGGTATCGGTGGTCATAATCGCCCGGGCCGCCGCCGGGCCATTGGCGGCGGCGAGCTGCCCCGCCGCCACGCGAATGCCGGCGAGAATCTTCGCCATCGGCATCGGCACGCCGATCGTGCCGGTCGACATGACGAAGGCGGTGTCGGCGGGCAGGCCGAGCGCCGCCTCAGTGGCGCGGGCCATGGCCAGCGCCGCCACGTCGCCGTCGCTGCCGGTGCAGGCGTTGGCGTTGCCGGCATTGATCACGACCGCCTGCACGCCACCGGCATTGCGACCAAGCAGCGCCATGTCGTACAACACCGGCGCCGCCTTGACCCGGTTGGTCGTGAAGACCGCCGCCGCCGCCGCCGGACGCTCGCTCACCAGCAGCGCCAGGTCGTCACGGTCAGCATACTTGATGCCGCAGGCGGCCGTCGCCGCGCGCCAGCCCGCCGCGCTGGCGGCATGGCCATCTTCGAGGAACGTCACGCTCATCATTCCTCCGTAGGCACCGGGGAGGCGGGATGACCGTCGCCCGTGAGCTCGGTATCCTCCCAGCGCAGCGACTCGATTGCGCCGATGTCGTGGAGGTGGGCGATGTCATTGTAGCTGTTGAGCCGCCAGAGGTCGCGCGCGCGCCGGTTCACATACTCCCAGTGTGTGATGCTGGTGTTGCGGGTATGGAAGTCGGTGGGCGGGAGCACCATGCTTGGCATCTGGAAGAAGTGGATGAACGAACAGTCGACCACGCCGCCGTGGCAGACGATGACGATCGTCTTGCCCGCGTGCTCGCTGGTGATACGGGTGAGCGCCCGGCCCACCCGCAGGGTGAACTCGGCCCAACTCTCGCCGCCGGGGGCGATCGGGCGCAGCGGCTCAGCGTCGAAGTTGGGCACACCGAAGCGCGCCCAGGCCTCCTGGTTGGTCATGCCGTCGGCCTCGCCGATTCGCAACTCCTGCACATCGTCATCAAAGATGATCGGCAGACCCAGGGCCGGCTGGATGATCTCGGCGGTCTGGCGGGCACGGGGCAGCGTGCTGGCGATCAGCACGTCGGCCTGCAACTCGCCGCGGGCCAGCCGGTCGCGCAGCCGCTCGGCCTGGGCCACACCACGCGGCGTCAGGCCCTCATCGCCGCGCATACCGGCGACGATCGGCTTGACGTTTGCCCACGCCTCGCCATGCCGAATGAGGTAGAGATGTGTCATGGTGGGTTTCCCGTAGGAACGCAGCCGCGCCGTTACTTCATCAGCGCCTGCACCTTGATGCTCAGGCCGTAGAGCTTGATAAAGGCCTCGGCGTCCTTCTGGTTGTAGACCATGTCGGGGCCGAAGGTCGCCAGGTCCTCGTTGTAGAGAGAGAAGGGCGAGCGCCGGCCAACGACGATGATGTTGCCCTTGTAGAGCTTCATCCGCACCTCGCCCGTCATGGTCCGCTGGGTCGTGCGCACGAAGGCGTCGTAGGCCTCGCGCACGGGGGTGAACCAGCGCCCGTTGTAGACCAGGTCGGCATAGTCGAGCGCGATGCGGTCTTTGGCGCGCATGGTCTCTTTGTCGAGCACGATGCTCTCGAGCTCGCGATGGGCAGTGTAGAGCAGACTACCACCGGGCGTCTCATAGACGCCGTGGCTCTTCATCCCCACCAGGCGGTTCTCCACCAGGTCGACGCGGCCCACCCCGTGGCGCCCGCCGATGGTATTGAGCCGATCCACCAACTCGACCAGGCCCAGGCGCTCGCCATTGACTGCGACCGGGACGCCCTGCTCGAAGGCCAGCGTGAGGTACTCGGGGGTGTCGGGCGCAGCCTCGGGGCTGACGCTGATCTGGAACATATCCTCCTCAGGCTCGTTCCAGGGGTCCTCGAGCACACCGCCCTCGTGGCTAAGGTGCCAGAGGTTGCGATCGCGGCTGTAGATCTTCTCGGCGGTAGCGGTGACGGGCACATTGTACTCGGCGGCGTAGTCCAGCGCATCCTGGCGGCTGCGAATGCTCCACTCGCGCCAGGGGGCGATGATCTTCAGCCGGGGGTTGAGCGCGAAATAGGTGAGCTCGAAGCGCACCTGGTCGTTCCCTTTGCCGGTAGCGCCGTGGGCCACTGCGTCGGCCCCCTCGGCCTCAGCCACCGCCACCTGGTGTTTGGCGATGATCGGGCGGGCGAAGGAGGTGCCGAGCAGGTACTTGCGCTCATAGATCGCGCCCGCTTGCATCGTGGGCAGGATGTAGTCGCGGATGAACTCCTCCCGCAGGTCGCGCACGATCAGCTTGCTGGCGCCGCTCTTTAGCGCCTTCTCCTCCAGCCCCGCCAACTCCTCCGCCTGGCCCAGGTCGGCGCAGAAGCAGATTACCTCACAGCCGTAGTTTTCACGCAGCCACGGCACGATCACCGACGTATCCAGGCCGCCCGAATAGGCCAGTACCACTTTGTTGACATCGCCCTTCGCCATCGCGCACCTCGTTGCTCACGCTGCATCGTCCACCAGGTCCACCGGCGCCCACAAAAAGGGCCAGCCTGCCCTCTGGCAAAGCTGGCCTGCGGCCGAACGGCGAACAAGCGCGGCTAGCCAGGGCGCAGGGCTGGCTGGCGACGGGGATGACGGCTGGCGCGGGGCGCTCCGCCCCGAACCTGCGCTGTTCGCCACATCTGCCTGCTGTACGCCGTGCTGGCCATCCGCGTCATGCTCCGCCCCGGGAAATACCACGCTGCGGAGTATAGCATAGCCCCCCGGCAGCGTCAACGCACCCCGAACGGGGGGCAGGGCTGATGCAACGATACTGCTGGCAAACCCCGTACGCGCTGCGCGCTACTCAGGATGCGTTCGCGTTCCGACGTTGCACGATACTGCT
>DAOUBZ010000218.1:0-1936 GCA_034432515.1 Chloroflexaceae bacterium
TGGCTGGCGGGGCAGCAGCGACTGGCGGTGGGGTGCCCGCCTCGTGTGGCAGCGCTGCCGGCCGGCGGGCCACGACCCCGCTGAGCGTCGCGAGGCCCCGTTGCGCGGCGCTGCTGTCCGGATCGAGGGCCAGGACGCGCTCCAGGCAGTAGCGTTGCTCGGCGGGCGCGTCGAGCGCACCGGAGAGCCAGAGCCAGGCCCGGGCGTCGTCCGGGTTGGCCTCCAGGGCCGCCACCAGGTTGGTGCGGGCGCCGGCCCGATCACCCGCCCGCAGCGCGGCAATGCCATGCGCGGTGAGCTGCTCATACCAGATTCGGGTGAAGCGTTGCGCATCGACCTGGCCCTGCTCCGCAGCGTGATGTGGAGCGCGCGGCTTATCACTCATCACTCATCACTCATCACTCATCACGCATCACGCATCACTCGTTACGCATCACTCGTCACTGATCTCAGACGCCATGGTCGGCTGGTCGGAGGCCACGGGGCGGGACGAACAGGGCGAAGAGCAATACCACCAGCACGATCAGGTTCGCCCAGGCGGCGAGCTCGGGCAACGGGCTGGCGCGGATCGCCGAGGTGAGAGCGGGCGCGAACCCGCCGATAGCGCCGAAGATGTTGAGCGTGCTCGTGATGACAACCACGGCAAACGGCAGCAGCAGGCGCAGGTCGGCGGCGGCGGCCAGGAGCAGGAACGGCAGCGCGAAAAACGCGTAGCGCTCGTGGATCTGGGTAGGCAGCGTGAAAAAGGCCAGCGCCAGCACCGCCGCCCCCAGGGTGCGCTGCGGGCCACCCGGATTGCGCAGCACGGCCAGCATGACCAGCAGGGCCACCGTGCCCACCAGCAGAAAACCGATCGCGCGGAAGCTGAGCCCTGCCCACCTGGTCTGGTCGGAGACGAGCTGATCACCCACGACCAGCCACCAGAGGTTGTAGGCCCGGTTCGTCGCCTGCGGGAAGCGACCCACCGCGCCGACGGCGGCCTGGTAGAGCCCCGGCCCTTCGCCGATCAGCACGAAGGGCGCGCTGGCTACGACGATCAGGGCGAGGGCGATCAGCCCACCCGTAACGAGACCGCGCGGGCCGTGGCGCCGTAGCGTCGCGGCATACTGCAGCGGCGCCAGCACGATCGCCTGCGGCTTGATCAGCAGGGCAACGGCCCAGGCGAACCAGCTCAACTGGCCACGCCAGCGATCAAGCAGGGCCACGGCGACCAGCAGCGGCAAGGTGAGCAGCACATCAACCTGGCCCCACCACGCCGCGTTGATCCAGACCGGTGGAGCGACCGCGTAGAGCCCGGCGAGCAACGCCGCCCGGGCCGTGCCACCATACACCCGGCTCCAGCGGTAGATCAGCGCAACCGTCAGCAGCAGCGCCATCAGGCTGGGCAGCTTGATCAGCACATGGGTGACGGGTGGTACCGGATCGTAGAAGCTGCCGCCGAGCAACTGGACGAGCGGCGCGAGCAGGCGGAGCAGATAGAGGCGCAGAGGCAGATAATCACCGCCAGAGCTGAAGGCCCCGGCGAAGCCATCGCGCAGCATAAAGCCCATACGCCGCGCCGCGAGCTCCATATCGCCAACCGGGTCGGGAGCGCCGAGCCAGGGCAGGCAGAGCGCCAGCGCGAGGGTCAGCAACCCACCGAGTGCCAGGCTGTCGCGGCGTGACCAGGCGACCGGGTGCGGCGCCGCTGGGAGAAGCGGCGGCCAGCGACGCTCGATCAGCAGGGCGCCCAGGGCGCCACCCCCGCCGAGGACGAGCAGCCCGCCGAGCAGCGCGTAGCGCCAGGCCCCGGCGGCCAGCCAGGCACCCACGCTGAGCTGCATGCCGAGCACGGCTGCGGCGGCCCAGGGCACGGCCAGCCCGGCCCGCCGCAACAGGCCGTAGCCACTCAGGCTGGCGAACAGCAGCGCGACCAGGAGCAGCGGCGGCGCAGGGC
>DAOUBZ010000219.1:0-3284 GCA_034432515.1 Chloroflexaceae bacterium
AGCGAAGCATCTCGGGCGGGACCCTTCGCGGAGTGTACCCTGAGCGCAGCCGAAGGGCTCAGGGTGACACGGGACTTGCCGGATGCACCACTTAGGGGTGGCCAGATCGTCGCCCCGGTCGCTCTCTGATAAGCCCGTGACACGGGACTTGCCGGATGCACCACTTAGGGGTGCCCCCAGGGCTGATGCAACGATACTGCTGGCAAACCCCGCTTTGCCTACGCCGGGTGCGCGGGCCAGGGCTGATGCAACGATACTGCTGGCAAACCCCGCTTTGCCCACGCCGGGTGCGCGGGCGTCCCGCCCGCATTCGCACCCTGAGCCGCCGGGACGAAGGCTCAGCCGAACGGCCGGGGTAGCGCGCAGCGCGTATCGCAGGGTGCGAAAACCGGGACTCTGCACCAGCCCTGGGGGGCGCTCCACCGTGGGTGCCCACGCTAGCCATTGTGTGATACAATGTGCTGTCTGCCGCAGAGTACGCGGTACAGTTGTCCCCTTGCGCCGGATGGCCCGCCCGCAGAGTTGCCTGCCGGCTACCCGTTATCACACCCGGCGGATTGCCGCCGTAGCCACGCGCCGCTCTCCGCTGCTGCACCCACACGCCCCCATGTATCAGGCTCTCAGCGTCAGCGAGCTAACCAGCTACCTCCGGGAACTGCTGGAGTCGCACCCGCTCCTCGGCGACCTCTGGGTTCAGGGCGAGATCTCGGAGTTCAAGCGTCACGCCGCCTCCGGCCACTGCTATTTCAGCATCAAGGATAGCGAGGCGCTGCTGCGCGGCGTTATGTGGCGCACCGCCGCCGCTCGCCTGAGCACGCTGCCGCGCCCAGGCGATCTCGTCCTCGTCCATGGCTACGTCTCGATCTACCCGCAGCGCGGCGATCTGCAACTCTACGCCGATACGCTGCTCCCGGCCGGCGTCGGCATGCTCTACGCCCGCTTCGAGGAGCTCAAGGCCCGCCTGGAGGCCGAAGGGCTCTTCCGCGAGGCGCGCAAGCGCCCGCTGCCCGCCCTGCCCAGGCGCATCGGGATCGTCACCGGTGCGCAGAGCGCCGCCCTGCACGATATGCTCAACGTCCTTGCCCGGCGCTTCCCGCTGGTCGAAGTGCTGGTTGCGCCATGCCTCGTGCAGGGCGAGCAGGCACCCTTGAGCATCGTCGAGGCGCTCACCAGGCTCTATGCCAGCGATGTGGACCTGATCATCATCGCCCGGGGCGGTGGCGCTATCGAGGATCTCTGGTCCTTCAATGATGAGGCCGTCGCGCGCGCCGTCTATGCCAGCCCCGTACCGGTGATCACCGGTGTCGGCCACGAGACGGATACCACGATCGTCGATCTGGTCGCCGACCTGCGGGCGCCGACGCCCTCCGCAGCCGCCGAACTGGCTGTCCCCGAGCTGGCCGAGCTCCGGGCCACCATTGCCGCAACGCGTGCCCGCCTCGAAGCGACGGTTGACGCGCTGCTCGCCCTGCGCCGCGACCAGGTGGCCGATGCGGCCAGCATCGTCGAGCGCCACGCCCCGTTGCGTCGCCTGGCCCGCGATCGGCAGCAGGTCGACGAGCTCACCCGGCGCCTGGAGCGCAGCGCTACCACCGCCGTGCAGCTGCGCGATGTCGCGCTGGCCGGCCTCAGCGGGCGCCTTCAGGCCCTGAGCCCCCAGGCTACCCTCGCCCGTGGCTACGCCGTGGTGCGCCGCACCGACACCGGCCGTGTGCTTACCGCGCCCACCCAGGCCGCGCCTGCCACCCCGCTGACGATAACCCTGCGTGACGGCGAACTCCTTGCCGAAGTCGTCACTCCAACCGAGGAGAACCACCAGTGACTGCCCAGTCCCCGGTCGAAAGTTATGAGCAGCTCTACGCCCGGCTCCAGGAGGTCGTTGCCCGGCTCGAGGCCGGTGAGCTGCCCCTGGAAGAGACGCTGCAACTGTACGAGCAGGGCGTGCGTCTCGCGGCCGAATGCCAGCGCCTGCTTGATGCCGCCGAACTGCGCGTCCGCCAGCTCAGCGTTGTTGATCCGGGCATCGATCTGTTTGCCTGACTGACCGGGTGGCCAGGGGCCGCCCGCAAGAGGGATCATGCGTATCGAAGAGCACTATCATCGCTATCCACGTCTGATCACTGCCTCGATCGCGTGGCTCACCGCGCTGCTGGTCGTGCTTGCCCTGGTCAACCTCGGTGCCACGCTCATCCGTGGCCTCTGGGATGTCTATGGGCGCGATGACACACTGATTGGCGCCGTACCCGGCTTGCGCCCGCTGGCCGACTGGATCGCCAGTGGTCCCCGTACCCACGCTACCAGCCTGTGGAACTTGCTGCCGACCCTGCTTGCTCCCCTCGCCTGGGCAGCGGTCGCGCTGCTGGCCGCCCTGGTGCTGCGCAACGCCTTTCCTGCCGTGCGCACCGGCAGTAGCGGGCTGCTCGTCGAGTTTGCCGGCAGCTGGCTGCCCGTTCCCTGGGAGAACCTCGGCGCCTTGAAGGTGACCGGCGACCTGGCCGGCGAGCGCTTCGTGGTCCTCGCCGAGACCAGCCCCCATACGCTGACCAGCTGGCACCGGCTCTATAGCCTGTTCTACAACCTCGGCACGCGTCCCGGCTTCTACATCACCTCCAGCATCAGCGATTTCGATCAGCTGATCAAAACCATGCTCGCCGAGAGCTACCGCGTTTCGCGGGCGATCGAGGGCCTGCACGAAGTGCAACTGCGCGAGGACGCCAGGTCGCCGCTCTTCCGCCTGCTGCTCAGTCCCGGCTCGTTCTTCAGCCGGAGCGCTGCCGACGACGCCCAGCCTGCGCCGGCGCCCCCGCCTGGCGGCCCGCTGCGCGCCGTCTATCCCACCCGGATCAGCGCGCTCCTGGTTGGGGTGACCGCACTGCTCGCCGCCGGCACGCTCTGGAGCTACCTGGGTTACTGGGTTCGCTTCCTGGCCCTGATGCTGCCCGCTGTGCGCAGCCTGCCCCCCTTTAGCTGGACCTACGGCGATGCGGGCTATGTGGAGCTCTTCAACGCCTTCCGCACGCGGGCCGTGCCCCTGCTTGGAGTAGCGGGCCGCCCCGACCTGCCGGCCCCCTGGTGGCTGCTGGTGGCCGCCCATCTGATGCTGCTGCTGGCCATCCCGCTGCTGCTCTGGCTGCTCAATCTGCTGCCCAGCCTCGAGGCGCGCGCTGAGGGTCTGGCCGTGCGCAACCGGCTCAACGGCCGCTGGCGGCTGCTGCCCTGGCAGCGGGTGCAGGCCTTCAAAGCTACCGAGCTCTCCGCGGAGAGCTCGGTCCTGCTGCTGCAGA
>DAOUBZ010000220.1:0-2452 GCA_034432515.1 Chloroflexaceae bacterium
GGCCTATGGTCGCGCGAACTTCGATCTCCTGCGCCAGCGTGTGCTCGCTCCGACTGGCTAGTCGTCAATTCACGGCAAGTGCGGGAGAGCCACTATTAGACTAGCAAAAACACTCGCGTCACGCGAACGAAAATCGGCCCTGGCCGAGATTCGTGTCACCAGCCGCACTAAGCGAGAACGTGTAGGCGACATGCGGCAACTACCTGTACACCTGCTATCGGTTAGTGCGCTTCAGGGCACGAATGTTGGAACAGGGCAGCGGTGGTGTTGTATACACGTATCTTCTGGCCGCGTGTAGAGGGGGAGGGGTGGGCCGGGTGCCGGGAAGCCGTTTAATGATAATATGTGTTATCATCAAATGAGAACAAATGGTTAGTGATACCGGCGCGATTCGCTCTCCAGCCGCTTGACCACAAACCAGCGCAATTATCATCAAAAAAACACGCACGCCAGCCCGCGGGCAAATCGTAATCGTCTCCGGCCACATCTCACGAGAAGAGGAGCAGCCCATGACCGTCGAACCCATTGACCTTCGCGCCGTCGCCGCCCAGGTGATCGGCCTCCTACGCGACGAGGGCACCCCCCTGGATCAGCGCGTAGCGCGGGCCAGCTCGATGCTCGACGACGCGCTCACCGCCTCGACCCCGCTCACCCCGGAGCAGCGGGCCGCCCTCGACGCCGATCCCAGCGTGCAGGCGGCCCTGGCCCGCCTCGACGACGACGAGGAGTATTTTCTAGCCGACGAGGACGGCGGCCCCAGCGGCGTGCGGCTGGAGCTGGAGCCGGACGCCGAAGAGCGGCCCGTGGATGATCAGCGCCTCACTGAACTAGGACACTAAGCCATGCGCGTCGATGTCGCCTGGAGCGCCACCGCTGACCGACAATTCAAGGCGCTTTCCCGCTCCCAACAAGACAGCGCCCGCAACGTGGCGAAGGCGATCAAGGCATCGCCTCGCGCCGCTCACTACTACAACACGGCCCAGCAGCGCGACGGCACCGTGCGCGCCGTCTGGGTGGCCTACGGCCTGGAGGTGCGCGTGCTGTTCACGCTCTCCGAGGATGGCCGGCGGCTCCTGCTCGCATCATCGACGTGGTGCCGTCTGATCTGCCGGGTATCACCGACTACGAAGAGCGCACCGCCCTGTAACGCCGAGGGAGCCATGCGGCCAGCAGACACTATCAGCAGCTTGCTCGACGAGTACATAGCCGGCCTGCGCCGGAAGGGGCGGAAGGAGGCCACGCTGCGCGCCTACCGTGGCGACCTGGCCGCCGCCAGCGCAGCTTTCCCCCAACCGATCACCGAGCTGCGGCGCGACGCCCTGGAGGCATGGCTGGGCGATGCACCAGCGGCCAGCACCCAGGCCCGCCGGCTGGCGAGCCTCCGGGGCTTCTTCGAGTGGTGCCTGGCCCGCGAGCTGATCCCCCGTGACCCGACCCTGGGCCTGGAGGCCCGTAGCACGACTCGGCGCCTGCCCCGCCCGGTGCAGCGAGACACCGACCGCAAAGCCCTCGACGCAGCGATCCGCGCCTACCCAGACCCCTACCGCGTGATCTTCACCCTGTTACGCGAAACAGGGATGCGCGTAGGCGAAGTGCTTGCCCTCAACGTCGGGGATGTAAGCCTTGCCCCTGGGAACGAAGGGCTGCATGTGCGTGACCCGAAGAACCGGGTAGAGCGCGACTGGTGGAGTTGAGCGGCGCGCGGAGCGCCATCGCCGGCGCCCCGGGTTCGCCGCTCGCGGCGGCGGCGGTCACGGCGTCGTGGCAGCGCTCCAGGGTTGCCGCTGAGTGCCGGTAACGCTCGCGCGGGTGCTCACCCTGCCTGGCTGTGTCGCCACCGGAACGGTTGTCAGCGCGTTGACCGCGCGGTCGCGGCGCTCCAGTGCGGCGCTGACCTGCGCCGCCGGAGGCGTGTCCGGGGCCGTCGTAGGTGCCGGGGAGCGCGTCGCCGCGATACGGGCTGACCGCTTGCTGCGGGCCGGCGAGGGAGTGATGCCGCGCCGCCAGTTGCTCGAAGCTGGCGACCTCAATGGCCAGGGCGCTCATTCCTCGCTCTTAACCGGATCCCGTTTCTGCTCCTGCCATTTCGTAACGATTGTATACGGCCAGCTAAACAACCCGAACAGACCAATTGCCGCAAAAGGCAACCCGACCCATCCGAACACGTTTCGCATGTATCCTCTCCATAATCGCTGGAGTCAGCCGGCGGGCTGAGCAGCGAGGAGCGAGCGCTCGGCAATTCGCTCGGCAAGCGAGGGTGTGGTCTCGGGGCTGACCAATCGGTCACGCAGGTAGTGGAACAGCCCCATACCAAGCTTCGCAGCCGTGGCCGCGATGGTCTGAAAGGTGTCCCCAGCACGCGCACCCGCCCGCGACTGTGGCCCGAAGCTCACATCGCGTTTGCGCACCCGCCGTCGGGCGGCAAGCTCCATGTCGTTGTTGTGCAGCGGTA
>DAOUBZ010000221.1:0-8268 GCA_034432515.1 Chloroflexaceae bacterium
CTGTGCAGTATGGGTGTGGTAACCACATGCTACCCGCAGGAGGTTTCGTTGTCACGCTTCCCAAACCTTAAATTCGGGATGACTCATGTACGGGGCGGGTGTCGCGCCCCTGGGTGACCGTGTCCGCGCGTCCGCGCGTCCTCGCGTCCTCGCGTCCTCGCGTCCTCTGCCCACCACGCCGGGCCATCACTGTTTCCGCCCGAACAGCCCCCGCTTCTTCGGCGCCTCGACCGTCTGCCGGAGCGCGTCAAGCTCGCTCTCGATCTGCTGTGGCGGGAATGCCGGGCGCGCTGGCGCTTCTGGCGGCAGCGTATCGAGCGCGATGCGACGCCCGGCCGGTGACTCGGCGCTGACCTCGTCTGCCCCGACCAGCGGGGCCAGTTCGCCCGCAGGATCCTCGCGCGCCGGCTGCTGCACGGCGACCACGTCTGGCGTCACATCCTCCCTCGCGAGCGGTTCGGCTGCGTCTACCGCCCGCGGCGCCTCCGTCACCTGCATCGTGTTCACTGCCCGCGGCTCCTGCGTAGCGAACGGGCTGGCTCCCGTCTCGGCGCCGAGTGCCACCAGCCACTCCCAGAGCCGCGCCCGGCGCTGCGCGTCATCGGCCGGCAGCTGCAACGGTCGCCCCCGGGCGTCGATCACCACCCCCAGCACGCTGCCCGCAACGTCGCCCCCCTCTGAGGCAACGGCCTCGCCCGGTGCCGCCGCGCCAATCCGCACCCCCGGGCGCGGCTGCACCTTCAGCCGTCCGTAGCGCCCCGGGGGCAACGCGAGGCGCGCCAGTTCGCCATGGCGCACGACGATCCGCTCCGTTGCGCCGCCCACCGTCGCCAACTCGACCTCTGCCGCCGTCTCGCCCGGGCGCCCTTCACCCAGCAGGACCACCACGGCGGCAAGCGGCGTGTTGCGCAGCAGATCGCGGTCGATCAGCGTCAGCGCCGCCTCCGGTTCATGGCCGGCCAGCGCGCCGCTCGCCGGCAGCAAGCCCAGCGAATCGAGATAGACATCGACGATCGGATGGTCGTGCTCGCCAGACGGCTCGAGGCCGTCGAGCAGCATGAGCAAGGCGTGCCCGGGCTCTGGCGCGTGGGCCAGCACGCCACCACTGGCCAGCAGCCAGTCATAGTCGTCCGCGGCGACCTCGTCCTGCAGGGCCTCCCGCGCGGCCCGTAGCGCCTCGCGGACCAGCGCGTGCTCGATGTAGAGATCCTCGCGGCTCGCAGGCAGGGTCTGCGGGCGCAGCAGCCGGTTCAGCAGCCGCTCGGTCAGCGCTGCCTCCTGGCAGGCGAAGGGCAGCCAGCGGGCGATCGCGGCAACGCCACGGCTCGCTAGCAGCTCGACCAGCCCGTAGACGGTGCCGACCGTCCCCAGAACCGCCGGGTGGAAGCGCCCGGGCGCCGCATAGAAGATCGCGCTCGCGCTGGCCCCCACGTCCACCGTCACCACTCGCCGGCCGGTTCGCTCGGCCAGAAAACGGGTCAGCAGCCCTTCCACGTCACACACCGCGCGCACCGGCGCGCGGCCCATCCGCTGCAGTGCGCCGAGACCGGGCAGGCGCGGCAGGATCTGCTGCTCGTAGAGCCGCGCGAGCGCCTGGCGAGTTGGATCGAGCTGCTCGCGCTCCAGGGCGGGACGCAGATTGTCGACGACGACGACCTCGGCATGGCCGGCCAGCGCGGCCCGCACCTGTTCGCGCGCGGCGCTGTTCCCGGCATAGATCACGGGCCGCGCCGTCGGATCCTGCTGCCGCTGACCCTGCGCGTCCACGGCGGCGCCCAGCCCGGTGAGCCGCACAATCTGGGCCAGGCGCACCACCGCCTCCACGGCGCCGTGCTCCAGGCCGCCACTGATCAGCACTGCGTCGGGGCGCAGGTACAGCAGCCGCTCTACCTGGCGCTCGGTCCACGACTGCTCGCTCGCGCTCCGGCCCGCCTGGTCGGCTGCATCGTCCAGGGTAAAGGTCTGGAGCAGCGCGGTATAGGTTGCGCGGCTGGCCCGCAGCGCGCTGTGTCCCGAGAACTGGCCGGCAAGCGCGGCGATCACCAGGGCCATCGGCCCAGTCGCGCTCGTCATCACGACCAGCTGGTTCACGCCGTCGCCCTCGCTGCGCTGCGGCATGATCAACTGGCCGTCGCGCAGCAACTGGCGCCCGGTCAGTTCAGAGATCTGCGCCGCCGCCTCCAGGATGCCGTAGAGCGCATTCTGGTAGGGCAACTCAATGCTGCTGCTGGTTTCGGCGTGACCGACGAGGCGATATTCGCCATCGACATCATCAACCAGCGTCACGCGGGTGATCAGGCTGCCGATCTCGGCCACCAGCACCGCGCCCGGTGCATCTGCCATAGGCTTGTCCATCCAGGAGGCTTATCCAAAGGGCGTCCGCAGCCAGTTGATGATGAACTCGAAGCGCGCATTGAGCGCCGTCAGGTAGGTGAGGAGCACGCCGGCGAGGAAGAAGCCAAAGGCCACCATCAGCAGCCAGCGGCCCGCGCGAGTCGAGACTGCCAGCAGGCGGCCTCCCGTGCCCGCGCGCGGTGCCGTGAAGTAGAATGACCCCAGGGTGAGCACCACACCGATCACCAGCATCGCGGCACCCAGCGCCTGCAGTGGGTCGGCACCGGGTGGGCGTGCCGTGTCGAGCAACTGCGGCACGATCGTGCCCGCCAGCGCGCCGCCGGCCGCCAGGGCTATACCCACACCGAAGAGCAGCGCCAGCGGAATGTTCGCCAGCCAGGAGACGGCCTGGCGCCGCGTCAACCGTGTCAACAGCAGCAGGCCGAGCAGCCACGGGATGAGCCGCAGCACAAGCAGGGTCGGATTGCTGCCGCTGCTGATCAGCGCAAGCGCGCCTGGTCGCAACACCTGGTGGTAGACGACCACGAAGGCGTAGCCCAGCGAAGCGCCGACGAAGAGGTACTGCACGGCACGGAAGGCGGGGTTATCGCCCAGCAAACGGCTGAACACGAGCAGCGTCAGCCCCACGGCGATCAGGCCGGTGATCAGGTTGGTGAGCGCCTCGATGCTCATGCGTCGCCTCCCCCGGCGCCGCCGCGACGGGTCAGGAGCGATATGATGGCGCCAATCAGCAGCAGCGCCACAAAGACGATCACTGCGAAGCCGAGTTGCCCGGTGGAGCGAGCCAGCGTCGCCTGATCGGCGGTCACGTCGCTGGCCAGTAACGCCAGCGCCCCTCGCTGGCCGGCGAGGGCATAAACATTCGGCAGCCGCAGGTAGGGCTGGGCGAGCGGTTGCGCCTCCTGGGGCAGGAGGAACGCGATCGGTACCTGGTCGCGCACCTGGCGATGGACCTGTTCCATCCAGACCTGGACGTCCTGTGGCTGGTCAGCCAGCACCAGGATCAGCTTGAGATCCTGGATGCCGCTGATCCGCGGCGTGCCATCCGGATTGTTGGCCACCAGTCCCTGGCTGGCGTCCTGGCCGTCGAAGTCCGAGGTCAGCTCGCCACGCAGGTCCTGGGCCATCCGGCGCAGCGCCAGTTCACCACCGGGGCGGTAGCCGAGCAACACATAATCACGGCCGCCGAAGGGCACGCCGTTCTCGTTGTTGTAGCCGGCGGCGCGTAGCGGCTCGATCAAGTCAAAGGAGAGCAGGGTGCCTTGCAGGTCCGTGCTCACCAGGATCAGTTTAGTCTGGTTGGCGATCAGGCGCCGGGTGACAGCCGCTTCGAGTGGTCGTAGCTCGCTGCTCCGCTGGGCAGCCCACTCGTAGGCTACCAGCACCACGTCCTCGGGGCCGAGGCTATCGAGCAGGGCACCGAGCTCGGTGGCGCCCGCTGCGGTGGGCGCTGCCCCCTGGAAGGGCGCCGTGAGCTGTGGCACGAGCAGGCCGATCAGCAGCGCCAGCGCCAGCAGCGCATAGAGGATGCGGTCGAGACCGATCCGCTCGAGCCGGGTACGCCGGGCGGGCACAGATGGCGCGGCTGGCGCCGGGTAGGGCGCATCAGCGAGTTGTTGCAGCAGCCGCACCGCCTCAAGTTGCTCGGGCGTGCGGCTCACACCGGCGCGCTGCCGCAGCGCCACCCCGGCCACTGGCGCAGCCAGCTCGCGCTCTTCCGCCTCAGGACCGCCAAGGCGCCGTAGCCAGTCCAGTTGCTCACCCTCGGCCGTGGCTTCAGGCGTCTCCGGCTCCGGCACACGGAGCCAGCTCGGCAGTTCGGCGCCCTTGAGAAAGCCGGAGCTATCACCCTCATCGGCCGCGGGGCGACGCGTCGACGGCGGCGCTTGCTGCTCGACCGGGGGTGGCACGGCTGCCAGCGGCTCCTCGGGGAGCCCCTGCAGCCAGGAGGGCAGGCCAGGTTCGCCGCCACCCGCAGGCGGCGTGCCGGGCGCCTCCGGCGTTTCGGCGCTCAGCCAGGGCGGCAGATCACTTGTGGGGGCCGGTGGCACCGGGGGCGGCGGATGCTCGATCAGCCATGGTGGCACATCGCCCGCCGGCACGCGCGGTTCGTCGGGCAGCACCTCGCGCTCAGCGAAGGCCTCTTGCAGCCATCCCGGCATCTCCTCGCCACCGGCCGGCGTGGCCGCCTCCGCAGGCCCCGCCTCGCGCGGGGGTGGCTCGGCCTCGCGCAGCCAGGCCGGCACCTCTTCAGCCCCACCCGCCGCAGGCGGGACCTCCGCCTCGCGCAGCCAGGCTGGCATCTCCTCAGCCGCCGCGCCAGCGGGTGGCTGCTCCGCCGCGCCCGCCGCTGGCGTCTCCGCCTCGCGCAGCCAGGCTGGCATCTCCTCGGTCGGGCTGACGGCTGGCGATGACGGCTCAGGCGACTCAGGGGCAATCTCGCGCAGCCAGGCCGGCACGTCGACACCGGCAGGCTCGGAGGCGGCAGCCGGCTCCGGGCGCCTGGCCTGGAGTTCGGCATCCGCAGCGATAATATCGCGGAGCCAGTCTGGACCCTCGGCTTCGGCGGGCGGCTCGGCAGGCTCGGATGGGGCAGCGCTATCAGCCGCCAGGCCGGCAGCAACCTCGTCGGCCGTCAACGCGCGCAGCCACTCGGGGACCCCACCCTCCTCATCGAGCGCTGCTGAGAGCGGCCCCGAGATGGGTTCGGAGCGCGCGTCCGGGTCGTGGCCTATCGAGAGCAGCCAGTCGGTGGCGCCTTCTGGCATTTTGACCCGGGACGTGCTGGTCGTCTTATCGCCCTGTTCGGCGCCGGCAGCCGGCGGCTCCGCGGGGGACGGCTGCTCCGCAGCGGGTTGGCCGGCGCCGAGGCTGCTGAGCCACGTCGTCGCACCGGTCGGCGCCTCGCGACTGGCGGGGGGCTCTGCGGGCATGTCGCCCGTGCGCAGCCACTCGGGCACTGCGCTATCGGGAGCGACGGGCTGGTCAGCAATTTCACTCCGCAGGTCACGCAGCCACTCGGGGATGGCGGCTTCAGCGGCATCGCCGGCCGGCGGTGGTTCGCGACCGGGGGGCCGGGCGGGGAGCGGCAGGTTCCGGAGCCAGGGGGGGAGATGTTCCATGTCAGCGATCGAGGTAGGGCGTATCGAAGCCGAGCAGCACGCGCAGCCCGGCAACAAACGCGCCGATTGCGGCGCCGATCAGCAAGCCGCGCGCCCCGGCCAGCGCCACATAGTCATTGAGCCACTGGAGGGTGGCGCCCACGCCGGGGAGCGCAGTCACCGGCGGGAGTTGAGCCACCAGCACGAGCATCGCAACCACGACGATCACTACCGCCTCGGCGCTGCCGCGGCCAAGCGCGCGCAGCGCGGCGCTCAGGCTGAAGAAGGCAAGCAGGGCCAGCAGGCTACTGGCGATCGGTTCGTAGAGCGTACGGAAGACGGTGCGGATCGGCACCTCGGCCAGGCTACCGGGGAACACGATACCGGCGCGGCCAGGGAGCGGGAAGAAGATGCCAGCGACGATCATGACCAGCATGCCGATGATCAACAGCAGGCTGTAGCGCCAGTCGGCGCTGCGCGCCCCGACGCGCTGCACATGCGTCGCGGCGACGCTGAGCACCCCGAACAGCAACCCCACTGCGGTGATCACCGCGGCCCACTCGACCAGGATCGAAGCCAATGGGGCAAATGCGCCGCCAGCGCCCGCAAAGTCAAGCAGGACGATCAGTCCGGCGACTCCGGCGATCAGGACGGCGATCAGGCGTTTGGCATCGCGTAGCAGCGACATGGCGTCTCAGTGTGGCGCACGTGCGGTGGGCAACTGGTCACAGGCCCGGCAGCGGCGGCAGGCCGAGCGCGGGCTGGATGAGCGTATACACGAAGCCGGCGATCAGCAGCACGATCACGGCTGTGCGCAGCACATCCTGGGTCAGCAGGCGCGCCTGGGCCGGGCCGGGTGGCGCCAGGTAGGCTTCGGCGGCGTAGATCTCCTCGCCAATCACCGTCGCCGGGGTCGTCAGGATCATCAATGGCAGGCCGGCGCTGCTCGTTGTGCCGACCACCTGTGCGAGGCCGCGCTGGGCGCCGTCTTCGCCGGCCAGCAGGAATGCCTGGCCGAAGCCGCCGATCATGGCGCTTGCCTCAAGCGGCTGGCGCCCATACAGCGTGCTGACCCCGCTGGCATAGGCCAGTTCATCGTGGTGCGCGAGCAACTGCACCCCTGCCGGGTCGTAGTCCTCGGCCTGCCCGGCCTGCTGATAGGCCTGCCGGACAGCGCCACGCAGCGCCAGGTGAGCGACGATATCACCCGAACTGGCCAGGATCGGCGCGCCCCTGAGCGCCGCCTCGTTGGCCGCCTGCTCAACCAGGAGCAGACCGGCAACCAGTTCCGTCGAGGTGGCACGGCTGCCGTCCGCGGCACCCAGCGTGCTTGCCCCTGGCGAGAGGTGGACGACCTGACCCGTCTCGGCGCCACGGCCCAGCGCGCTGCGCAGCGTCTCGAGGGCGGGCAGCGGGCGCTGTGGCCTCACCTCGCCGCGCAGGGCGCGCGCGTGGTGCAACCAGATCAGGGCCACCACCACAAGGATGACCAGCAGGGTTAGCATCGTGATCGGGTCGGGGGAGAACAGCATGCGCGGGCTCCGGCTGGCCGCGCCAGCACAACTCTTTACAGAATTGGCGCGATTCCTCGCAACGAGTGTACCGCAGCCGATAGGCTTTGTCAACCGATGGGCGATTCGTTGAGCAGGCGCCGCAACGCACGCCAGCCCTCCGGCTCGCCGAGCGCGAGGGCGACGTGCTCGGCGCGCGTGCCGCCCACGAAGGGCAGGCTAAAGCGCGCCAGTTGGCTGCTCACCACATCGATCGGGCTGAGCATCTCGAGGACCAGGCCGACCGGGGCACGCAAACCAGCCTGCTCCACGCCCGCGACCAGCCGGCGCAGCACGTGCTCGCGCTCGTCATTCATAACTGCGTGCCGTCCTCTTCCATCTCCACCTGGCGTTTGAGCGCCGTGAGAAACTCGCCGGCGAGCACCACGAAGTTCTCCCGCTGCCGCTTGCTGATCAGGCTGGCGACGATCCCCGGCAGATCCAGCGAGTCGACCCGCTCGATGCGGAAACGTCCGTCGTCGAGCGGCACCACCCGGCAACGATTCACGCCGGTGAGCGGCGGAAAGCTGATGCGAAACGCCGTCGCCCGCGAGAGGGGGGTGAAGTCCACCACTTCCATGTCGGCGTGCACGATCGCTGCCCGCAGGCGGAAGCGATAGCCAGGCCCCGGCGGACCCTCCTGTGGCAACTCAACCCGGATGCGCTCGAACGAAGGCATCCACCCCGGCCAGCCGCGGAAGTCGTCGAGTACGGCGAAGATACGCTCGGGCGGCGCGGTTGTGATCGCGCTCGCGATGATCTCAAAGCTCACCATGGTCTGCTCTAGCTCGTGCCAGTCTCCAGTCGCGCGCGGCCAGCCGCCAGAGGCAGGCTGGCCCCGCGCTGCCGCGCCTACCCATACCCCCGGCGCCAACTGGCCCAGCGGAGGCGCAGCAGTTCGGCCGGCAGCCGCGCCGGCAGATACACGCCCGTCACCGTGACCACAACCGCCTGCACCCCCCGCGGCACGCTCCCATAGGCCCGAGTAATCCGCCCGTCGAGCGCCGAGCGGTAGTACAGCACCGCCGCGATCTCGTCGAACGGCAAGTCGAGGCCGTCGTAGCCGAGCCAGAGCGTCTTCATCAGCAACTGCAGGCCGGGGTCGTTGTGAACGACCTCCGCTGCTTCATCACGGTACGTTGCTGAGATTATACCATCCGCCAGCTCAACGCGGCCCTGCTTCGAGCCGCATCCGCAGCTCGCAGAGGAAGGCTGCGACCGCGTGATGGTCAAGCACCCGCGCGTCGGAGCTCACGGTCAGG
>DAOUBZ010000222.1:0-3449 GCA_034432515.1 Chloroflexaceae bacterium
GGCCTCTCCCGCGCGCGGGAGAGCCTGCCCTGAGCCTGTCGAAGCGGGGAGACCAGAGCAGTGCGCTGGGGCGTTCCAATGCGGGAGAAGCTTACTGGCTCATATGTTCTGTCCACCCTTACATCCGGGCGCGCGGGGCGCTCCGCCCCCGCGCGCCCGGCGGGGTGCGCCGCCGCGCCTGGGAGGCAGGCTGCCAGCAGGTGGTACTAGGCCCCGCGGGCGAGCTGATCCAGGAAGTCGCTGATGATCGGCCGCTGTGGTTCGACGTCGATCAAGAAGGCGTCGTGGCCAGCATTGCTCTGGATGTCGACGTGCTCGACGGGGCGGCCCTGGCGGGTGAGGGCGTCGGCGATCGCCTGCGACTCGGCAGTGGGGTAGAGCCAGTCGCTACTGAAGGAGAGCAGCAGGGTGGACCCCTGTACCCTGGCCATGGCCGCGTCGAGCGAGCCGTAGCGGGCGGGCAGGTCCCAGTAGTCCATGGCCTTGGTGATGTAGAGGTAGGAGTTGGCGTCGAAGCGGGCGTTGAAACTCTCGCCCTGGTAGTCGAGGTAGCTCTCGACGGCGAACTCGCGCTCCAGGCTGAAGGCGGGCTCCTGCGCGCCCTGCAAGCGGCGGCCGAACTTGGCTTCGAGCGAGGGCTCGCTGAGGTAGGTGACGTGGCCGATCATGCGCGCTACGGCCAGGCCGTCAGTGGGCGGCTCGTGGCCGTAGTAGTTGCCGCCGCGCCAGCGCGGGTCGCTCATGATCGCCCGGCGGCCGATGCTGTTCCAGGCCACGGTCTGGGCGCTGGAGCGGGCGCTGGTGGCGAGCAGGATGGCGCCGCCCACCCGCTTGGGGTAGTTGGTGGCCCACTCGAGCGCCTGGAAGCCGCCCATGGAGCCGCCGGCCACGGCCAGCAGCCGATCGATGCCCAGGGCGTCGATCAGCCGCGTCTGGGCGCGCACCATGTCGCCAATGGTGATCACTGGAAAACGGGCGGCGAAGGGTCGCCCGCTGTGGGGGTCACGGCTGGCGGGCCCAGTGGAGCCCTGGCAGCCGCCGAGCACATTCGAGCAGATGATGTAGTAGCGCTCGGTGTCGAAGGGCCGCCCGGGGCCAACCATGGTATCCCACCAGCCCGGCTTGCGGTCGGCCGGGCTGTGGAAGCCGGCGGCGTGAGCGTCGCCAGAGAGGGCGTGGAGCAACAGAATGGCGTTGCTCCGCTCCTGGTTGAGCTCGCCGTAGGTCTCGAAAGCCAGGGTCACTGGCGACAGCGAGGCGCCGCTCTCGAGCGGCAGCGGCTCCGTCCAGGTCAGGTACTGGCGATGGACGAGGCCGACACCCTCGGGGACGAATGCTGTCTGGAGTGCAGTCATTGGCTTGCCCTCGTGACGTGGTCCTTCAGGGGGGCCGGGTCACCACGCGTAGGGGTCACCCGGCCCGCAGGTCAATTCACACCCGTGCCAGCGCCTGCTCGAGGTCGGCGATGATGTCGTCGATGGTCTCGATGCCAATCGAGAGGCGCACATAGTCGTCGGTCACCCCGGTGAGCGCCTGCTCTTCAGGCGTGAGCTGGCTGTGGGTCGTGGTGGCGGGGTGGATGGCCAGGCTCTTGGCGTCGCCGATGTTGGCGAGGTGCGAGAAGAGCTTCAGGCTGTCGATGAACGTCTTGCCGGCGGCGCGGCCGCCCTTGATGCCGAAGCCGAGGATGCCGCTCTGGCCCCTGGGCAGGTACTTCTGGGCCAGGGTGTAGCTCGGGTGGCTGGGCAGGCCAGGGTAGTTGACCCAGGCAACCTTGCGGTGCTCGCTGAGGTAGCGGGCGACGGCGAGGGCGTTCTGGCTGTGGCGCTCCATTCGCAGCGGCAGGGTCTCGAGGCCCTGGAGCAGCAGGAACGAGTTGAAGGGGCTGATCGAGGCGCCGATGTCGCGCAGCCCCTGCACGCGAACCTTGATGATGTAGGCCAGGTTGCCCAGGGCCTGGGTGTAGACCAGGCCGTGGTAGCTCGGGTCGGGCTCGGTGAACTCGGGGTAGCGGCCGTTGGTCCAATCGAAGCTGCCGCCGTCGACGATCACGCCGCCGATGCTGGTGCCGTGGCCACCGATATACTTGGTCGCAGAATGGATCACGATATCAGCGCCGTGCTTGAGCGGCTGCCAGAGGTAGGGGGTCACCGTGGTCGCATCGACAATCACGGCGACGCCCTGCTCGTGGGCCACGGCGGCGATGCGCTCCAGATCGAGCACGTCGAGTTTGGGGTTGCCGACCAGTTCGAGGAAGAAGGCCTTGGTGCGGCTGTCGATGGCGTTGCGGAAGCCCTCGATATCGCGGCCGTCGACGAAGCGGGTGGTGATGCCGATCTTCGGCAGGGTATGGCGGAAGAGGTTGTACGTGCCGCCGTAAAGGTCGGACGAGGAGACAATGTTGTCGCCGGCGCCGGCGAGGTTGAGGATGGCCAGGGTCTCGGCGGCTTGCCCCGAGGCGAGGGCCAGGGCGCCGACGCCGCCCTCGAGCGCGGCGATGCGCTGCTCGAAGACATCGGTGGTCGGGTTCATGATCCGGGTGTAGATGTTCCCGAACTCCTGGAGCCCGAACAGCCGCGCGGCGTGGTCGGTGTCCTGGAACTGGTACGAGGTGGTCTGGTAGATCGGCACGGCGCGGGCGCCCGTGGTCGGGTCGGGCCGTTGCCCGCCGTGGAGGGCCAGGGTCTCGAAGCCAGTAAACTGCGGGGCGTCGGTCATGTCAGTGATGCTCCTTTGCCGGTACAACAAGCTTCTTTGGTAGTGCGGGATCGCCAGACGAGTCGTGGGTACAAAAAAACCCTCATCGTGCTCGATGAGGGCAGACACTAGCGATTCAGGTTATGGATCGGCAGGGCGTGCCGCTCATCTTCCAGATCTTTGCTGACGGAATTGGCACCGTACTGGGCATCCAACCGCGACGACATTGTCACGTGATGCATCCAGGGGTTGCCGCGGTTTCACAGGGCCGTTCCCTCCACCGCTCTGGATGAGCTGCGCGTCTGGTTGTTCGTGTGCTGGCCTGATGATAGCAGACCAGGGCGGGAGTTGTCAAGTACCTGAGTAAGCCAACCGTGAAGCTCAGGAATGTGCGGCTCATGCCGCGTCGAAGACGGCGTCTACGCTGACTGCGAAGGGCGGGATCAGCCGTGAGCTGGCCTGCTGGCCGCGCTGGAAGATGCCGCGCTCGGTGTAGTGCTCGCCCGCCAGGGTGAGCACGGTGATCGTCTCGTCGATCGGATTGACGATCCAGTACTCGGGGATGCGGGCCTCGGCGTAGTCGGCGCGCTTGACCACCGTGTCACCGTGTCACTGGTTGGTCTGCTCGGTGAGCCGCAGGTACAGCTCCGTCGTCCAGAGGCCCTGCAGGGTGGTCAGCAGCATAGGCGTGCCAGAGGCAGGCACCAAACCCCAGGTTGTGCGGTTGTTGCCCCGGTAGGGCCGAAGCACTG
>DAOUBZ010000223.1:0-9855 GCA_034432515.1 Chloroflexaceae bacterium
GCACGCGCTGCTCGTCGAGCGGCGCCCGGCGGCCAAGCTCGGGGCGCAGGGCCAGCGCCAGCACGCCAGCCGCGCCGGAGACCAGCAGCAGCCCGGCCAGGTAGGGCGCCGCCGGACCGACCAGGTCGAAGGCGGCGCCGGCAAACAGCGGCCCGACCACCATCATCAGACTGTTGAGCGACTGCACACCGCCGAGCACCGAGCCCTGCTCCTGCGGCGAGACGCGCCGCGAGATCAGGCTGGTGAGGCTCGGGGTCGCCATGCCGCTGCCAATTGCCAGCACCGCCGTGGCCGGGTAGAGCATCCATCCGGCGGGGATGGTTGCGATCAGCGCGAAGGCCGCCGCCATCAGCACCAGCCCGCTGACCGCGAGGCGCGCCTCGCCGAAGCGCGGCACCAGCTTGCGGATCAGGAAGCCCTGCATCACGACGGCCATCAGGCCGATGAAGGCGAAGACAAAAGCGATGTCGGCGGGGCCGAAGCCGAAACGGACGTTGGCGAAGACCGCAAAGTTGCTCTGCAGACCGGCGAAGGCAAAGTTGAGCAGCAGCACGCCGAGCAGCAGCGGACGGATGGCGTCACGACCCAGGATACCGCGCAGCCGTGTGAAGGGGTTGATGCTCTGCATGCGCGCGCTGCGGCGCTCGGCAGGCAGCGACTCGGGCAGCGTGAAATAGCCAAACACCACGCTGGCCAGCACCAGGGCCGCGGCCGCAAAGGCCGGCAAGCTGAGGCTGATCGTGCTCAGGGCGCCGCCAATCGCCGGGCCGAGCATGAAGCCCAACCCGAAGGCCGCGCCGATCAAACCCAGGCCGCGCGCCCGCTGATCAGGCGGCGTCACATCGGCGATGTAGGCCTGGGCAGCGCTGATGCTGCCTCCGGTGATGCCGGCGATGATCCGCGAGATGAACAGCACCGCGATCACCGCCTCGGCGCCGAAGACGCGAAAACTGTCGGCCAGGCCGAAGAGCAGGTAGGAACCGGCCGCGCCCAGCAGGCT
This sequence comes from Chloroflexaceae bacterium, assembly GCA_034432515.1. GTDB lineage: Bacteria > Chloroflexota > Chloroflexia > Chloroflexales > Chloroflexaceae > JACAEO01. The sequence goes on from DAOUBZ010000223.1 coordinate 1,001, forward strand.
GATCAGCAGCACCGGCCGGCGCCCGAAGCGGTCTGACAGGCCGCCCAGGATCGGCGCGAAGAGGAACTGGAACAACGAATAGGACGCCACCAGGGCGCCCACGATCAGGGCGTGGTTGGCGGCGAGCCAGGGCGTGCCCGACTCCTCGATCAGCTTGACGTAGAAGGGCAGCAGCGGCAGCACAATGCCGACGCCCAGCAGATCGATGAAGACGGTCAGGAATATGAAGACCAATGGTGAACGCTGCAGTTTCAACTCTCAGCTCCAGGTATTTTGTGCTCAGGAATGTTTCCACGTGAAGCATACCACAATGAACAGACTTTGTCAATCCTTTGCACAGCCCTTGTCCATGGCAGAGAGCAGCCCGGCGCCCGTTCAAACTGGATGCGATGTGGTAACATAGCGAGCAGCAGTATACCCCGTCCTCCCGCAGCAACCCGTCAGCGACAGGTGGTCCATGGCCTTCACCGGATTCTCAACCGAACCCCTCGTAGGCCTGCCGCCGGAGCTGTTCAGTGAGGTGATCCCGGCGATCACCCTGCCGAGCGAGCTGAAGGTCACCCTGCACATCTTCTACCGCCTCAGCCGCCAGCGGGGCACGCCGCGCCGCCTCAGCTGGGACGACCTGGTCGCCGATCGGACGCTGCGGCGCTCGCTGCGCAGCGTCTCCCGGCTGCGCCCGCTGGAGGATCTGCTCGCCGAGGGGCTGGACGCCGCCGTGCGCCGCGGAACGCTGCTGCACCTGGCGCTGCCCGCCGACGGGCGGGTGGGCAACTGGTACGTGGTGAATACGACCGCGAACCGGGCATGGGCCGAGCAGCTTGCCCGCGCCCAGGCCGCGTTGACCCCAGCCAGCGAGCCGCTGCTGGAGCGGCCCTCGCTGCTCGGGCTCTACGAGCAGAACATCGGCCTGATCACCCCGATGCTGGTGGACGAGCTACGCGAAGCCGAGGAGCGCTACCCGCGCGAATGGATCGAGGAGGCCATGCGCGAGGCGGTGCGCGCCAACGCTCGCTCCTGGCGCTATATCCGCAAGGTGCTTGAGAGGTGGGCCACCCATGGACGACAGGATGCGGCGCATCGCGCCGAGCGACCTATCGATGTGGAGAAATACACCGGTGGAGCCTTCGGCGACCTCTTCCGGCGAGGAAGCGACGAGAGCGACCTCTGACGAGCCCGCCCTCTGCCCTCGCTGCAAGGGCGCCGGCTACCTGGTGGCCGATGTGCCCTACGGCCACCCCGACTTCGGGCGCCTCTGGCCGTGCAACTGCCGCATGGCCGAAAAGCTCAGCCTGCGCGGCGAGAAGCTGCGCGCCATGAGCAACCTGGGGCCCTTCCTCAACAAGACCTTCGAGAACTTCGACGCCGGCGTCCCCGGCGTAGCCCGCGCCTACGCCCGCGCTCTCAAGTTCGCCGAGTATCCCGCCGGCTGGCTCATCCTCTTCGGCGGCTATGGCTGCGGCAAGACCCACCTGGCCGCCGCGATCGCCAACCGGCTGCTCGCCAACCACAACGAGGTGCTCTTCACCGTCGTGCCCGACCTGCTCGACCACCTGCGCTCCACCTTTGGCCCCAATAGCGAAGTGGGCTACGATGAACGCTTCGAGCAGGTGCGTAGCGCCGGGGTGCTCATCCTCGATGACCTGGGCACCGAGAATGCCACCCCCTGGGCGCGCGAGAAGCTGTTCCAGATCTTCAACCATCGCTACAACTACCGGCTGCCCACCGTGATCACCAGCAACCGCGAACCTCGCGAGATCGAGCCCCGCATCTTCTCGCGCATGACCGACCGTGAGCTCTGCGACGAGATCATTATCATCGACGGCGACGACTACCGGCGCACCCAGCCCGCCCAGCGCTTCGAACAGAAAAAACAGCAGCACCTGCAGCGCCTCGGCCGCCGCGATGGAGGGCGGTAGTGGCGCGTTCGCGCGCATCACCGTCAGGTGCCGACTGCCGTAATGGTTCTCTGCTATCATTATGTCGCGCGTGGGTGGTGCGCGAAGGCCCTGGTTCAACGTTACTTGACAAGAGTTACTGATGCTGAAACATTATCTGTCTGCGGCTGACCTGAGCCGGGCCGAGGCTGAGGCCCTGCTGGAGCGGGCGGCCGGGCTCAAGGCCGAGTTCCACGCCAATGGCCGGGGAGCCCACGGCGGGCTCCCCCTGCAGGGCAAAACGCTTGCCCTGGTCTTCGAGAAGCCCTCGCTGCGCACCCGCGTGGCCTTCGAGGCCGGGATGACCCAGCTCGGCGGCCACGGCTCCTACCTCTCGGCCAATGACATCGATATGGGCGGCCGCGAGAGCGTGCCCGACGTGGCGCGCAACCTCAGCCGCTGGGTGCAGGCGATTGCCGCTCGCGTCTTCAGGCACGCCACGGTGGAGACGCTGGCCCGCCACGCCTCGGTGCCGGTGATCAACGCCCTCTCCGACCGCGAGCACCCCTGCCAGGCCCTCGCCGATATGCTCACCCTGCGCGAGCGCTTCGGCCAGCTGCACGGCCTGCGCCTGGCCTACCTCGGCGACGGTAACAATGTCTGCCACTCGCTGCTGCTGCTCGGCGCCAGCCTGGGCGTGAGCATCGCTGTGGCCTGCCCCCCCGACTACCGGCCCGACCCCGAGATCCTCGAACACGCCGAGCACCTCGCCACCACCAGCGGCGCCCGCATTACGCTCACCGCCGCCCCCGAGGAGGCCGTGACCGGCGCCGCCGCTGTCTATACCGATGTCTGGACCTCAATGGGCCAGGAGCACGAGACGGCCCGCCGCGTTCCCGTCTTCGCGCCCTACCAGGTCAACCCGGCGCTCATGGCCCGGGCCGACCGGGGCGCGGTGTTTATGCACTGCCTGCCCGCCCACCGCGGCGAGGAGGTGACCGCCGAGGTGATCGACGGCCCGCAGTCGGTGGTCTTCGACCAGGCCGAGAACCGGCTCCACGTCCAGAAGGCGCTGATCCTCACGTTGTTGGAACGTGGGGAAAGCTAACATCGCAGCTTGCAGCTTGTAGCTTGCAGATCGGGCAACTCATCTGCAAGCTGCAAGCCTCGAAACAGCACTATGTCAGGCAACCGCGCAATCTTTGATCGAGCAATGGAGCAGAGCCGCGAGGCTGCCCGCCAGGCTCAGTGGGACGCCGCCCTCAAGGCGGTGGTTCGCGCGCTCCAGGAGTTCCCCCAGGATGCCGATGCCCGTACGGCAGCGGCGGTGGCGCTCTTCAATACCGGCAAGCTCGACCCGGCCCTCCAGCTCTTCGAGGAACTGCGCGCCGCCGACAAGCACAACCCCTTCTTCCTCGGCTATATCGCCCAGGCCCACAGCCGCCAGGGCAACGTCCAGGCGGCCGTTGCCAGCTACCGCGCCCTGGCCGACCTGCACCTGGCCCAGCGGCGCCCTGCCCAGGCCGCCGAGGCGCTGCGCGAATTGCTCAAGTTGCGCCCCGACGCCGATGAGCAGCGCGCGCGCCTGGCCCAGATCTACGCCGAACTGAACGCGGGCCGCGAGGCGGCCGCCGAGCAGTTGATCCTCGCCCAGCGGGCCTTCCAGGGCCAGCAACTCGACCAGGCCGCCGAGGCCGCCGAACTGGCCCTGCGCCTCGACCCGGAGAGCCGCGAGGCCAAGGACCTGATCGTCGCTATCCGTGAGGCGATGGCGCGCGCCGCCGGCCTGACCAGCGCGCCTACCACCGGCCCCGGCGCGGCGGCCAGCCCCGATCCGCGCCTCAGCCTCGCGGGCGCTACCGGCGCCCTCCGCTCCCAGCAGTTCCAGCTCGAGAAGCTGGTCGAGCAGGCCCAGAAGGCCCAGGAGGCCGGCGAGAGCGATGCCGCCGCCACGCTCTATGAGCAGGCGATCGATGGTGGCCTGGAACGAGCCGATGTGCTCTACTCGCTCGGCCTGATCTACCAGCAGCGGGGCGACCAGCGGGCCGCCGTGGGTGTGCTGACCCGCGCCGCCGCCGACCCGGAGTATGCCCTCTCGGCTCACTTCGCGCTCGGCCAGAGTTACCGCGAGATGGGCCAGCTGCCCCAGGCTGCCCAGGAGTTCGAGCAGACGATCAGCCTGGTTGACCTCGACTCGATCGGCCGGGCAGAGGCCGATGATCTCATCGAGATGTATGAAAACGCGGCGACGATCTTTGAGCAGATCGGCGACATCGCCCGCGCCGCCGCACTCTATGGCACGCTTGCCAGCTTCCTCGAGGGCAAGCGCTGGGGTCGCGAACGCGCCGCCGAGTTTAAGCTGCGCTCCAAGGACCTGGCCGACCGCAATATGTTCGCCATGCTGCGCACCATGGGCACCGGGGCGCTGACCCCGCAGCCGGAGCCTGAAACGCAGCCCGTCGATGAGGAGCCGCTGGCTGAGCGCTGGGGCAAGATCCGCCCGATCACCGACTTCCTCCGCGGCGATCGTCCGGCTCCTGATACGCTCGATGGTGCAGCACCCGAAGCGCGCCCCGAACCGTTGCTGCTGCTGGAGCACCTGCCTGAAGCCGCACCGAGCTTCGCCCCCGCCACGCCGCTCGATACCAGCGGCCTCAGCGAGGAGGTTCGCGGCTGGGTCGAACTGAGCGGCAAGTACCTCGACCAGGGACTGCTCGACGCCGCGCTCGACGCCTGCCACGAGGTGATCCGGCTCGATGTGGACTACCTGCCCATCCATCTGCGCATGGGGGAGATCTACGAGCGCGAGGGACGGCCCGAAGAAGCCCTGGCCAAATATCAATTGCTGATCGACACGTTTCGCGTGCGCGGCGAGCCCGAGCGGGCGATCGATGTTTACTTCCGTTTCATCGAGCTTTCACCCGACACGATCAACGCCCGCACCCGCCTCGCCGAACTGCTGCGCAGCGCGGGCCGCACTGACGAGGCCGTCGAGCAGTTCATTCATGTCGCCAATACCTATTCGCGCCTCGGCCAGAGCAACAAGGCGCTCGAAGAGTATCGCCGCCTGCTCCAGCTCGCGCCAGGGCATCGTGAGGTCCATAACCAGTACGGCCTGGCCTTGCTCAAGCTCGAGCGCTACGATGCCGCGCTGGGCGAGTTTCGCAAGGCGCTCGAGCTAGGCGCCACCGATGACCCGCTGGCCGTCGCGCGGATGAACCTCACCCTGACGCTGATGGGCAACCAGCCCCAGGCGGTGTGGGACTCGCTGGCCACGCTGCTCGACTTGCTGAAACAGCAGCCCGCCGCGTCTGGCGCGGTCCAGGCCGAGTATCGCGCGGTGCTGCTCTTCGCCGATAAACCGCTGCTGCACTACGTGCTGGCGATCATCCAGCAGCACGGCGGCCAGCACACCTCGGCCCTGCTGGAGCTCGAACAGGCCGAGGCGCTGCTCGCCGATGAGCCAGATCCACTGCTACCGGCCGTGCTGGTCCACCAGGCGGCCGCCGATAGCTTCATCGCCCTCGGCCACGCCGCCGAGGCGCTCGAGCACCTGCGCCGTGGCCAGGCCGCCGCCACTCAGGCGGCTACCGACCCGGGAGTGCGCCACCCCTTTGCCGTGCCGCTCAGCCGTGGCGACCTGGTGCGCCGCATGGCCGAGGCCTACGCCGCCAGCGACGACTACGCCGGCGCCGAGCGGGCCCTGGTCGAGGCCAAACAGTTGCTGCCCTACGACCGGGCGATCTACACCAAACTCGCCGATATCTACTTCCGTCAGGGTCGCCTCAACGAGGCCCTGGCCCAACTCGAAGACCTGGCTGGCCACTACGAGCAGCGCCAGCAACTCGACCGGGCCATCGAGATGCTTGAGTATGCGCTCAGGCTCGCCCCCAACCACATCGGGCTCAGCAGTCGCCTGGCACGGTTGCAACTGCGGCGTGGCTACCTCGATAAGGGGCTCGAGGGCCTGGTGCGCGCCGCAGAACTGCAGCGCAAGGCTGGCCAGATCAAAGACGCCGTCGCCTCGCTCCAGGAAGCCGCCCAGGTCCACTGGATGCTCAGCGACCACGAGAAAGCGCGCCAGATGTACGACCGCATCGTGCAGATCGCGCCCAACGATGTGGACGCGCGCCAGTGGCTCGCGCTGATGTACACGCTGACGGCACGCAAAGACGACGCGATCAGAGAGAAGAAGCAGATCGCGCGCATCTTCGCCCAGCAGCGCGATTACGACAATGCTATCGCCGAGCTGCACCAGATCATCGGCCTTGACCAGCGTGATATGGACGCCCACTTCATGCTCGGCGACATGCTGATGCGACGCGAGGAGTATGCCCAGGCGCTCCAGCTCTACAACCGGATGCTCAAGCTGGACGGGGTGGAGAGCGAACGGGTGGAGGCCCTGGCCTCCGCCGCCAGCCGCATGCTCCAGCAGCGCCAACAGGTGGAGTGATCGGATCCGGGGCCGGCGCGCGCGAACCTTTCAATTCGATGATAAAAGTTGACAGGGCTAGCGCTCAACGCTACCCTGTAGGGGCACGCGGATCGCGCAGCCTGTCGCTGCATCGGCCCTGGATCCTTTAGTGGTGCATCCGCCAAGTCATCTGTCATGCTGAGCCCTTCGCGGAGTTTACCCTGAGCGAAGCGAAGGGCTCAGGGTGACCCGGGACGTGCCGGATGCACCATTTAGCACCACCTGACCCATGGATTTCTCTCGCCTCTGGGCGCGGCTCAATCCGCTGACCTCACCCTTTGCGCTGATCGATATTCTGGTTGTTGCGCTCCTGTTTTACTGGCTGCTGGGCGTGGTGCGCGGCACCCGGGCAGTCCAGCTGCTGCGTGGCATCGGTATCGTGCTGGCGGTGACGATCTTCGTCGGCACGGTCGCGCGCAACCAGTTGCAGACGCTGGCCTGGCTGCTCAGCACGATCATCACCCCTGCGCTGATCGTTGGCGTGCCGGTGCTGTTCCAGCCCGAACTACGCCGCGCCCTGGAGTCGCTCGGCCGCTCCAGCGAATTGCTCAGCCGCCCGCTCGCGGGGACCAATCGCTCCGAGTTGCTCGAGACGATCCATATCATCAGTCGTGCAGCCACCCAGCTCTCCCAGCAGAAGATCGGCGCGCTGATCGTAATCGAACGCAACTCGCGCCTGCAGGAGTATGCCGAACGGGGCGTCTTGCTCGACTCGCGCATCTCCACCGCGCTCCTGCTGAATATCTTCTACCCCAACTCGCCACTCCACGACATGGCCGTGATCGTGCGCGGCAATCGCATCCTCGCTGCGAATGTCGTGCTGCCGCTCAGCGAAGATGTGATCGGGCCACGCCGCTACGGCACCCGCCACCGGGCCGCCAAGGGCATCAGCGAGCAGACCGACGCGCTCGCCGTGGTTGTCTCCGAAGAAACCGGGGCGATCTCGCTCGTGCAGGACGGGCGCATGGCCAGCTATCTCACCGAGGCCCGGCTGCGCACCATGCTGGCCGGGTTGCTGCACGTGCCGCTCGAGATGGAGGCGACACGATGAGGCGGCATGTCTAGCATTCGAGCCACGCTGCTGCGTGTCGCGCTGTCCCTTGGCCTTGGTTTCGCTCTGTGGGCCTTCGTGTCCTTCAGCCAGAACCCCGAGGAGAGTGTCACCTTCCCCGATCTACCGCTGGAGAGCACCGGCCTGGAAGATGGTCTGCTGATCGTCGACCCCAGTGGGCTGCCAACCCAGGCCCTGCCCCAGGTCGATGTGACCCTGGTCACCGATCGGCGCCAGCTGGCCCAGCTGCGCCCGGTCGATGTGCGCGCCGTGATCGACCTGACTGATCTCGGGCCGGGCGATCACATCGTGCCGGTGAACGTCCGCCCGACGCGCAACAACATCTCCTTCACCCCACGGGTGGTCGACCCGGCATCAGTGCCGATCCGGCTCGAGCAGCGCAGCGCGCGCAACGTGCCGATCGATCTGCAGGTGCAGGGCAACGTGCCCTTCAGCTTCGAACGGGGCGAGCCCCGCATCTCGTTCGGCGGCCAGCCCATCGACAGCGTTCAGGTCAGCGGGCCGCTGAGCCGGGTGGAGCGGGTGAGCGTGGCAAAGGCCACGGCGAACATCGAACAACTGCGCGCCACCTACCTCGCCCCGCTGTCGCTCACCGCCATCGATGCCGGTGGCCAGACCATTGAGGGTGTGCAACTCACCCCTGCCACCGTCACCGTGGAGATCCCGATCAACCCGGTGGTCGGCCTGAAGCTGGTCCCGGTGGAGCCGCGGGTGCTTGGCTTGCCCGCGCCCGGCTACGAAGTGACCGGCGTGACCGTGAATCCACCGCTGATCACGGTTGCGGGCAGCTCCGGGCCGCTCGATGCCGTCGATGTGCTGCGAACCGGGCCGATCGACCTGAGCGGCGCGCGCAGCCGGGTGGAACAGACCGTACCGATCATCTTCCCGGAGGGCACCTCGCCCCGTGAAGGCGAGCCCGACGAAGTCCGGGTGGTGATCGACCTGGCGCCCGTGGCGCTGCCGCTCCAGATCCAACTGCCGGCGCCGGTTGTGATCAACGGATTGGGGCCAGGCCTCCAGTTCAGTGTGACGCCTCAGATCGTCGAGGTGACGGTAGCCGGTACAAGCCAGGCCCTCGCCACGCTGAGCCAGGCGCCCCTGCGTGCCGTGGTGGACGTAACCGGCCTTGGTACCGGCGGTTACCAGCTCCCGGTGCGGGTTGCCTTGCCCGAGGGCGTGCGCCTGGTCGGCCCGCCGCCAACGGTGCAGGTTGTGCTCCGCCTCCCACCTGCACCAACACCCAACGAGGAGACGCCGGTGCCCACCACGCCTGCCCCTCCCGACCAGAGCAGCGAGCCAACCCCCGAGCCAGAAACGACCCCCACCCCCGACACCACCCCTACGCCGTGACCGGCCTTGAGCAACGTCCGCCGCCGGCAGTGGGACGTGGGACGATATAGCCGCCCAATAAGCTGTTTGTTCGTTGGTTCTG
>DAOUBZ010000224.1:0-20570 GCA_034432515.1 Chloroflexaceae bacterium
GGCGCAGCCGCCAACACCACCGAACAAACAACCCCTGGGGCGGCTCAGCCGCCCCACCTCCCCTGGCGAGTATGCTATCATGGCGCATGGACGTGCTGAAGGAGGAGGAGCCGATGGGCCAACCAGACAAGCGGCGTGGGCAGACGCAGCGCCTGCCCGACGACGACCAGCCGGAGGGATCGGGCGAGGTGCGGCGGACGGCACGGCTCGAGCCGACCGGCGACGAGTGGAGCCAGCGCGAGCCGGTGAACCCGGGCTGGCGCAGCGAGCGCACGAGCGGGCGACGGGTGTCCCGGCGCGGCGCGTTGCCGAGCTCGCCGCAGGAGTTCCAGCTCTGGTTGCAGGCCGGGGGCTGGCGCTACCTGGTGGGCATTGCGCTGCTCGTCGTCGTACTGCTGATCGCGATGCTGGCCTTTGCCCGCAGTGAGCAACGGGAGGCCGGGCTGAGCTTCAGCGAGCCGACGGCTACCGCCGCCGACGCGATAATTGGCGGGCTGCCCATCGAGGCCCAGCCTACGGTCACGCCGGGGAGCGAGGCAGCGCCGGTGGGCGGGCGCTTCTACATCGTGACCGGCACAGACGGGCAGGGGCTCTTCCTGCGGCCCGAGCCCTCGACCATTGGGTCACCGATCACCACCCTGCCTGACGGCACTCGGGTCGAGGAGATCGGTCCCGAAGTGCCGGGCGGTGACCGTCTCTGGCGCCGGGTGCGGGCGCCGAATGGCGAAGAGGGCTACGTGGCGGCGGACTTTCTGACCGCGGCGCCGTGATGCGGTTTCGGGGGCTCCCAACCAGGGTATGGTTGGTGCAATGGGATGGCGCATCGTTGCGCGTGGCGCCCCATGGCCCCCAGCGTGCGGCGGCGCCCGTGGCGCCCCGTGATGCCCCGGGGCGTGGCGGCGGTGCTATGGCTCCTCGCGCGCCCTGGTGATCACTTTGCGCGCGCTGCGTTTCTCGGGCCTGGGAGGGGGTGGGCCGAGGACCAGGGCCAGGACCTCGTCGATGTGGCTGACGAGACGCACGGTGAGCCTGCTGCGCACGGCGCTCGGGATCTCGATCAGGTCGCGGCCGTTCTTCTTTGGCAGGACCACCTCGCGGATGCCGGCGCGGTAGGCGCCTAGCACCTTCTCTTTGATCCCACCGACCGGCAGGATGCGGCCGCGCAGCGTGAGCTCACCGGTCATCGCAACGTCGCGGCGCACGGCGCGGCCACTGAGCGCAGAGATGAGCGCGACGGCGATGGTGAGGCCGGCCGAAGGGCCATCCTTAGGCGTGGCACCCTCGGGCACGTGAATGTGGATATCGGTCTTCTCGAAGCGCCGGGTATCGAGCTCGAGCGCAGCGGCGTGCGCCCGGGCGTAGGAGAGGGCGGCATGGGCCGACTCCTGCATCACCTCGCCGAGCTGACCGGTGAGCGTGAGCCCGCCCTTGCCGTCCATGAGCGAGACTTCGACGGGCATGGTGTCGCCGCCGGCCCCGGTATAGGCCATACCCGTAGCCACGCCGACCTGGTCGGTCTCATCGAGGCTGCTGACATCGTAGCGTGGCGGGCCGAGGAGCTTCTCGACACGCCGCGGGGTGATCACCTGGGGGTGGCTGCGGCCCTCGGCGATGCGCCGGGCCGTCTTGCGGCAGATCGCAGCGATCTCGCGCTCAAGGCCGCGGACGCCGGCCTCGTAGGTGTAGCCGCGGATGATCGCGCGCAGTGTACTCTCGCCGAAGCGCAGGCTCGCAGGCGGCAGCCCGCTCGCTTCGAGTTGCCGTGGCACGAGGAAGCGCCGGGCGATCTGCAGCTTCTCCTCCTCGGTGTAGCCGGGGAGCTCGATCACCTCCATGCGATCAAGCAGCGGCGCGGGCACCTCGTCAAGGTAGTTGGCGCTGGTAATGAAGAAGACCTTTGAGAGGTCGAAGGGCAGATCCAGATAGTGGTCGGCAAAGGTGTTGTTGAGCTCGGGGTCGAGCACCTCCAGCAGGGCATCGGCGGGATCGCCACGGAAGTCGACCCCGAGCTTGTCCACTTCGTCGAGCATGAGCACCGGGTTCAATGCGCCGGCTTCTTTGATCCGCTGAATGATCCGCCCGGGCATCGCGCCGATGTAGGTGCGGCGGTGGCCACGGATCTCGGCCTCGTCGCGCACGCCGCCGAGGCTCAGCCGCACGAAGCTGCGCCCGAGTGCCTCGGCCACGCTCCGGCCCAGGCTTGTCTTGCCCACCCCAGGTGGCCCGACCAGACAGAGGATGGGTGAGCGCTGGTGCGGGCCGGCCAGCTGGCGCACGGCGATGAACTCAAGGATGCGGTCCTTGATCCGGGTGAGCCCGTAGTGGTTCTTGTTGAGCACGCGGGCCGCCGCACGCAGATCGCCGTTATCATCGCTCAGCGCTCCCCAGGGCAGCGCGAGCACCCAGTCGAGGTAGGTGCGGACGACGGTGTGCTCGGGGCTGAGCGTGGGGATGCTCTCGAGCCGCGCTAGTTCCTCCTCGACGCGAGCGCGGGCCCGTTCCGACAGGGCCGCACCGGCCGCCCGCTCGCGTAGTAGCAGCACCTCGCGCTGGCTGGGATCATCCTGGCCAAGCTCACGCTGGATGATCTTCAGCTGCTCGCGCAGATACTGCTCGCGCTGGCCCCGATCGACCTCCTTCTGCACCTGGGACTGGATGCGGCTCTCGAGCTCGAGCACGTCAAGCTCACGGGAGAGCAGGGCGCTGACGCGGTGCAGACGCTCCTCCGGATCGAGCGTCTCGAGGATCTCCTGGCGCACCGGCAGGGCAAGGGGCAGGGTCGAGGCGATCAGGTCAGCCAGGCCGCCCGCCTCGCCGACATTGAGCGCAGTGACATAGGCGTCGTCGGGGAGCGAACGGGACATGCGCACGACCCGTTCGAACAAGGCCAGGGCACTGCGCATCATCGCCTCGACGGCGATGGTGTGTTCCTCAACGGGCCGGATGGGCGTGGCCCGGACGCGCAGCGCCGGCGCCTCGGCCAGCGACGCGACGACGCGCATGCGCCTACGGCCCACCAGCAGCACGCTGGTGGAGCCGTCTGGCATCCTGCGGGCTCGCTGCACGGTCGCCTCGACGCCGATGCTGTAGAGCTCGGCGATGCCGGTGCTGTCGTGGCTATGCTCGCGGCGGGCCAGCGCAAGCACCGTGTGATCGCCCGCGCTGGCAGCCTCGATGGCCGCAACCGCCGCTTCACTGTTCAGGAAGAGCGGAGCGAGCATGTGCGGAAAGAGCACCGTGTCGAGGAGCGGCAACACGACCATGTCGCGCTCGCCGGCGGGCGCATCCGCGAATGGGTCGGCTGCGCCGCTTGCCGGGAAATTAAACAGGACGGGCAACTCCTCGGGCACAGCGGACCTCCAGGTGGAGATGGCGAGCAAGCATCGCCGTGAGGCGACTCGCTCTGCTGAATTATAGCACGCAGGGCGCCCGTTGTAAGGGGTTTAGGGCACTAGAAAGCTGTGCATTCAATTGCGGATACGGCGCGCACGGCTTGACAGCCCGGGGCGTTTCCGCTACAATCTCATGGTGCTTGAGCTGTGCCAATGTAGCTCAGTCGGTAGAGCAGCTGTTTCGTAAACAGCCGGTCGGCGGTTCGAGTCCGCCCATTGGCTCCACTCGTTGCGGCAGCACAATGCGGAGGGCCAGGTATTGCCAGGCAATATCTGGCCCTCGGGCTATGGTGCGCCAGCGAAAACCTCGCTCTTTGCACCGGCTTGAACTCCTGTTAGTCCCTCCACAACCTGCTGTTAACACTCGTGGGCTAGACTGCACGGGTCGTTTGCCGTTCCCGCCAGCTGCCACAACGCGCGCGACCTTGGGCCGTCCGCGCGTCTTTGCATGCAGCGCCCGGCTCCGCGCCTGCGCGCGATCCGCGCCTGGCCCTGCCTCGCTTCGCAGCGCCCGGCTGGCCGTCCAGCACGCTGGCCCCGCTGCCCTGATCACGAGGGTACGCCCATGGACCAATCTGAGTTGCTCAGTACGCTCAGCCGCGCCCCCGCTGCTGCGGTCAAGACCTTTGCCGAGCAACTGCTGCTCGCCCTGGAGCCGGTGGAAGTGCTGCGCAATCGCACCGGCCTGGCGATGCTCCCGCTGCGCGAGACCGCGCAGGGCGCCACGTTCTACCTGGGCGAAGTGCTGCTGGCCGAGGCTCAGGTGCGCGCCGCCGGCGCTGAGGGTTATGCCGCCTGCCTCGGGCGTGACCTCGAGCAGGCCCTCGCCCTGGCGTTGATCGACGCCGCCCACCGCGCCGGTGTTGCCGGGCCGGCGATCATCGCCTTTGCCCAGCACCAGGCTGCCGCCCTCGCCGCTGAGGAGCAGGCCCTTATGCGTGAAGTTGGGCAGACCCGGGTCGATCTGGAGACATTCTGACGATCCCCGGGAACGCGCCATGTTCACCCCCGTGATGTCCCCTGGCGAGGCGCAGCAACACGCGGCTTTCACCGCGCTGCTGTGGGCGCTCAGCTATCCCGGGCGCCCGCAGCGCCTCCCCGCTGGCGGTCAGGCCGTCTTCAGCCTGATCGGCGCGACCCTGCTTGACCTGGAGACGGGCTACTTCACGCCCGATCCGCCCCTGGCCGCCGCGCTCGCCGCTACCGGCGGGCGGGTGCTTCCGCCGCACCAGGCGCCCTACCACTTCTACCCGTCCCTGGATGCTGCCGGGCTCGACCTGCTTGCCGCTGCGCCGGTCGGCACCTACAGCGATCCCGACCACGGCGCGACGATCGTGATCGGGTGTGAGTTCGGCGCCGGCCCTGCCTTGACGTTCAGCGGCCCGGGCGTGAGCACCCCGCTGACCCTGCGCGCCGCCGGGTCGCCTCCGGCTCTGTAGGCGCTGCGCACCCGGGCCGTCTATCCCCTCGGCTGGGATCTGCTGCTCGTCGCTGGCGACCAGGTGGTCGGTCTGCCGCGCACCACCCGCCTGGAGGTGGCCTGATGGCCTATGTCGCAGCCCGTGGCGGTGAGGCCGCCATCCAGTATGCCGAGCAGTTGCACCAGACGCTCAACGGCCCGCTCACCGCCGAGCGCGTGCAACTCGTTGCGCAGCTGCTGCCCTACCTGGTCGATCGGGTGATGGGCGAGGGCTCACTCTACGCCCCCGAACTGGCGGCCCTGGCGCTGGCCCAAACTGGGGGTGATCTCTATGAGGCGGTGCTGTTGCTGCGGGCCTACCGCTCGACCCAGCCCCGTCTCGCCTATGCCGAGCCCGTGGCCCAGGACCAGATCCACACCGTGCGCCGGATCTCCGCGGCCTTCAAGGCCATTCCCGGCGGCCAGGTTCTCGGCCCGACCCTCGATTACTCCCATCGCCTGCTGCGGCTCGATCTGCTTGACGCGACGGGCGAGGCAGGAACCCTCCAGCCTGTTGTCGGCAGCGAACAGCCCGTGGCCGACACGGTGAACGAGGCCGCTGCGCCCGATCCATCGTTGCCGGCAGTCGCCGACTGGCAGCGCGCTACGGGCCTGCTTGCGCCGCTGCCCGACACGCCGCCGCCCGACCCGGCCACACTGCCCGACCTGACCCGCGAGCCTCTCAGCTTCCCCGCGCCGCGGGCCCATCGCCTGCAGTCGCTTGCCCGCGCCGATACCGGAGGCACCCTGGCGCTGGGCTACGCCAGCATGCGCGGCTATGGCCTCGTCCACCCGACCGTCAACGAGTTGCGCCTCGGCTATGCCGATGTGGTCCTGCGCCATCCAATTACCGGTGCGAGCTTCAGCGCCGGGCGGGTGCGTGTCAGCCAGTGCGAGGTCGTCGATACCCAGGCCAGTTCGCTGACATCGAGCACTACATCAGCTTCATCAGCAAGTGGCGGCGGGTGGGACGCGAGCATGTTGAGGCCGAGCTGCGCGAGCGGCTGGCGCGCGCCGGCAGCGTCGCGGAGCGCTGGGCGCTGGCCCGCGATGTGGCGGCCCTGGCGGCCGAGTTGGGCCTGCCGATTGCCTCACACGATGATGACACCCCCGAAAAGATCGACCTGGTGGCCAGTCTGGGGGCGCGCGTGGCCGAGTTCCCGGTGACGCTCGCCGCGGCCGCCGGGGCGCGCAGCCGCGGCATGCACGTGGTGATGGGCGCGCCGAATGCGCTGCGGGGCGCCTCCCACTCGGGCAACCTGAGCGCCCGTGAGGCGCTCGACGCCGGGCTGGTCGATTGTCTCGCCGCCGACTATCACCCGGCCACCCTGCTGCAGGCCGCCTTCGCCTGGGCCAGCGCTGGCGTGCTGAGCCTGCCCGCAGCCGTGCGGCTGATCAGCGCCGGCCCCGCCACGGCCCTTGGCTTACCCCGCCTCGGGTCGATCGCGCCGGGTATCTAGGCCGACCTCTGCCTGGTCGAGCCGGGGCTACGTCCCCGGGTGCGCGCGACGCTGCGTGCCGGCCGGCCAATCTACTGGGATCAGGGGATGTGGGGGTGCGCAGGCTAGTGGCGTGACAGGCCAATGCTGCGTCCGAGCGCCGCATAGCATCTTCAGGGCATCACGCCACCAGGAGCAAACGCACGAGCGATGTACCAGATCGACCACTTCCCGGAGCCGGCCGGCGCGGATCCGGAGCCGGTCCTGAGCGAACGGCCCACCATCGATCCCACCGCGCAGATCCGCGCGTGCCAGCTGGGCGCCTGGACGGAGATCGGCCCGCATGCCCAGCTGGTAGAGAGCAGCCTGGGCGACTGCAGCTACTGTGCGGGCGCCAACCAGATCATCTACGCCGAGATCGGGCGTTTCTGCTCGATCGCCTCCTACGTGCGCATCAACCCCGGCAACCACCCGATGGAGCGGGTGACGCAGCACCACATGACCTACCGGCGCGTCCAGTACGGCTTCGCCACCCATGACGATGCCGACTTCTTCGCCTGGCGGCGCGCTCACCGCTGCCTGGTCGGCCACGATGTCTGGATTGGTCATGGCGCGATCATCCTGCCGGGCGTGACGGTGGGTACCGGGGCCGTGGTGGCGGCCGGGGCGGTGGTCAGCCGCGATGTGGCCCCCTACAGCATCGTTGCGGGCGTTCCGGCCCGCATGCTGCGCCGGCGCTTCCCCGAGGCGCTGGCCGAGAAACTGCTCCGGATTGCCTGGTGGGAGTGGGACCGCGCCACCCTGGAGGCCCGCTTCGCGGATCTGAACGATGTGGAGCGTTTTGTGGAGCGCTATGGCTGACCGCTCTTCCAGGCGCTCATCAACCGCCGAAGAACGCCAGGCTGACCAGCAGCAGCGTCCCCAGTGCGAGCGCCGTGCTGGCCAGGAGCGCCAGCCGGCTGGTGGCTTCGCGCTCGGCGCTGGCCGCCCGGCGCGCCAGCCGTACCTCCCGCGCCAGCACGGCCAGCGAAACCCGGCGCTCGCTCCGCAACGGCGCCTGGGCCAGCCCCAGCGCCACGCGCAGCCCCTCCGGGAGTTGCTCCCGGTCAAGCAGTTCATCGAGCAGCACGGCCAGCGAAAAGAGGTCGCTGCGTGTATCGAGCGGCAAGCCGCCGACCTGCTCGGGTGAGGCGTAGGCCGGCACTCCGACACCCCGCAGTTCCTGCGGGTTGCTCCCGGCGGGGCGCGCCAGTCCCATATCGATCAGCACGATCGCGCCCTCCGGCTGCACGATCACATTGCGCGGGTGCAGATCGCCGTACACCAGCGGTGGCTGGTGCTCGTGGAGGGCCGCGAGCGCCGCGATCAGGCCCTCGGCGATGCGCAGACCCTCGGTGTGAGCCGGCCTCCCATCGGCAACGAGCTGCGCCAGGGTCGGGCCGGGGATGTACTCGAGAACGGTGTACCAGCCGAAGCCATCGCGGTGCAGGGCGTAGAGCTGTGGAAAGGGGCCGGCGAGTTCGCGCAGCACCGCCGCCTCGCGCCGAAAGGCCCGCAGACAGCCCTCGTAGGCCGGGGCACGCTCCGTGGGCGCCAGGCGCTTGATCACGCAGAGCCGGTCGTGCTCCAGGTCGCGCGCCAGGTAGACGGCGCTCATCGCCGTGCGAGCGATGCGGCGCAGCAGCACATAGCGCCGGCGCAGGGTCATCCCCACTGGCAGGTCGCCCGCCTCTAGGGGCCCCAGGTAGGCCGGCCGGGCGCTCACGGGGCCCTCCAGGTCGTCAGGGCATGCGCCAGCTGGTGGTACGGCCAGAGGCCCGCGAAGCGCTGCCGGCCCTCCGGGGTCTCGATCTCCAGCGTGCCGATGTCCCAGGGGCGCTCACTCACACGCTGGCGCAGGCCCAGCCTGGCCACCCCGTGCTCCAGGAACAGGCTCTGGGCCGTGCCCAGTTCCGGGTGGCGCACCAGGATGCGTCCTGGTGTGACCGTCAGCGCGAAGCGCGACCAGCGGGCCACCCGCAGCAGGGCCACACCCGTGGCGGCGGCGGCGCCTACCAGCAGGAGCGGCGCTGCGTCTGGCATGGCGGCTGCGAGGGCCAGCGCCGCCCCGAGGCCGGCACCTGGGCCGGCAAGGGGCTGGATCAGGGTGATCGGATGGCGCCGGATGACCAGCGCCGGAGGTGTGGCGTGCCGTAGTTGCCTCCGCATTAGTGGCTCCTCCTCGCTCGTTGCATCCAACAGGGCCGGTAGTTGTACTGTACGGCCTGGGATAGCAGGGAGGGAGCCCCGTCCGATCTGTTCTGGTGCGGCAGTCGATCGGTCACCCGAATCGTACGGGCGCCCACTGCCGCTCCTGGCAGCGAGCGCCCGTTACGTTATCGCCCGGAGCTGCGGCGCAGAATACCGCGCTCGAAGCCGCGGGCGACGGCGCTGGGCCGGTTCACCGCGTCCAGCTTCTGGTAGATCTCGCTGATCCCGCGCTTGACGGCGCCAACCGACAGGTTCAGGCGGATGGCAATCGCCTCGTCGGTATCACCATCGGCCATCAGGCGCAGGATCTGCAACTCTCGCTCATTCAGGGCCTCGATCGATGCGTCGCTGGGGACGACGAAGGCCTCGCTCCGCGCCGTCTCGCGGATGAGGTGGACCAGCCGCTCGGGGCTATCGAGGTTGTCCTTATCGACCGCCATCTCGGCCCCTGCCTGGCGGGCGGATTTGATCAGATCGATGTAGGCGGTCATCGCCAGGATGCGCACCTCCGGCGCGATCTGCTTGATCAGCCTGATCGCCGAACAGCCCGCCGTGTTGTCCTTGTGCCAGGCCAGGTCCATCAGCACCACGTCGGGCCGCTCATCGCGTGCCCGCTGGGCCGCCTCCTGGGCTGAGAGCGCCTCGCCGATCAGCTCGATGCCCGGGTCCAGGCTCAGCAGGCGCTTCAATCCCTCACGGAACGGCAAGTTATCGTCGGCGATGAGTACCCGGATCCGCTCTGCCATACTGTGTCCTCCCGTATCGTTCCTTCAACGCAGACACACATCCCGCCCTCACGTCGGCGATAGATCCGTCGCCGTGCCTGGATCAGTTCGCACCAGCGTTCGATGCTCGTCAGCCCGTAGGAGTCGGCCCGGCGGAGCATCTCCTCGGGCACGAAGCCAACCCCGTTGTCCTCGATCTGCAGCCGGTACCTGCCGTGCTCCTGGGTGATCCTGATGGTGACCGAACCCTCGGACGGCGTGAGCCCGGCGTGCTTCTTGATATTGTGCAGCGCCTCCTGGCCGATACGGTAGAGCGCGTAGCTGATGTCCGCCGGCAGGTTCAGTTGCTCCGGTGCCGTGACCTGGAGCGGCACGGCGCCAAGACACATCCGGCCATACTGCTCCAGGGCGACCACCAGGCCCCGCTCCTGCACCACCGGGTCGCGCACATCATCGAGCACCCGGCGTAAGCCCTGGTAGACGTACTTCCCGGCGCGCTGCAGATCCTGCAACTCACTGTGCACCTCCGCAAGCCCTTCACCCGGTAGTCGGGCGCGGATGTAGGCTGCGCGCTGGACGAGTGCGCCCTGCACCAGGTTCATCATATCGTGGAGATCATCGCTCAAGCTCTGCCGTGCGCGCCGGCGTTCTTCGATCGTCATCAGTGGTGGCACCAGTTGTGCAGCGAAGGCGCTCAGCAACTCTTCGTGGAAGGGCGAGAAGGTGCCGGTCCCCGTTTCACCGCGCGGGTTCTGGAGAAGGAGCGCGCCGATCACGAGCCCGCGCGCGTCATGGATCGGGCCGGCTAGCAGTGGGGCGCAAGCCGCATGTGCCGCCCCGTTGGGCTCGGGCTGCCCAGCAATCGGGTGCCGGAGCGCCGGGTCGTGCAAGTGCAAGGGTTTGCCACTCCGCGCGACCTGCTCGGCCAGGGCC
Organism: Chloroflexaceae bacterium; assembly: GCA_034432515.1. Classification (GTDB taxonomy): domain Bacteria; phylum Chloroflexota; class Chloroflexia; order Chloroflexales; family Chloroflexaceae; genus JACAEO01. The sequence continues at coordinate 10,199 of DAOUBZ010000224.1, forward strand.
TCGCGCCCGGCCAGCCCGGCCTCCGGCGTCTGGCCATTCCGCTGATCCACCAGGGCGACCAGGTCGAAGTGCTGCAGGTCCTCGTCCCACAGATAGAGCGCGCACGCCGCGACATCGAAGACCTCGGCCCCGACCTGCACATAGAAGCGGTAGAGCTCTTCCGGGCGCTGGCTCTCGATGAGGATCGAACTTCCCTGGACCAGGGTGAGCAGCGCGCGCACCCGCTGCTCGATCTCGCGCATGGCCCGCGCATTGGCCACCGCGATCGCCCCGGTGCCCGCGATCGAGGCCGCGATACTCACCCGCTCCGGGGTGTAGAAGTCGGGCACCCCCTTGCCAAGCGCGATCATGCCCATGACCTCGTCGCCGTGGACGAGCGGCAGGCAGAGCAGCGAACGGATCCCCGCGCTCTGGTAGCGCTCGGCCTGCTGTACGAAGTGGGGGTAGCGCCGGCCGACATCGTGTACGACCAGCGGGGCGCGCGCGCGAATCACCTCGGAATTGGGAAAGGCCGGATCATCGGTCGGGAAGCCAAGCCCAAGCACCATCGCCGGCTCGGCGAAGCCGTCCACGAAGACGATCCGCAACTGCTTGCCTGAGGGTTCGAGCAGCTGGATCGACGCATTGTCATACCCGATCACTCGCTTCAGCCCGGCAACGATGCGCTCGTACACATCGTGCTCATCAAGACTGGCGGTCATTGCCGTGGCGAGCTCGCGCAGCATCTCGGCCCGCCGGTAGAGCCGGTTCTGGCCGAGGGCCAGGGCGGCATGGGTGGCCAGCGCCTCGAGCAGCCGCACATTGTCGGACGTAAAACTGTGTGGGCTCAGGCTATCCACACTGAGAATGCCCACCGCTTCGTCATTGCTGATGATCGGCGCCACGACCAGCGAGCGGATCTCCGCACTGCGATGCACGAAATCCTGGTCGGTGCGTGTATCGGGAACCACCTGCACCCGGCGCAGGCGGATCGCGCGTCCGGCCACCCCCTCATCAAGGGCGAGCGGCCGATCGTCGCCACTGCCCTCCTGGCGTCGGGAGACGGCGTGGGCGCTGAAGGTGCCACGCTGTTCGTCGATCAGCCGCACTTCGCACTTGCGTGCCGCAGGGATCGCGCCCAGGACCGCCTCGACAATAACCTGGGCGACCGCCTCGCCACTTGGGCTCTGGGCACTGGCGTGGTAGATCCGGTAGAACAGCGAAATTTCGCGCAGGTGATCCTGGCTGGCGCGTAGCAGCCTGGTATGCTCGAGGGCCCGCGCGATCATCGTGGCAATCGTCTTAAGGTACTCCTCGTCACCCTCGGTGAAGCCCTCCTCGCGGACCCGTCCCCGCGCGTCGAGCTTGTTGACCACCCGCAGCACTCCGAAGGTGCCGTCTTTGCCATTCAGTGGCACGGCAAGCAGGTGCTTGAGCTTGCCACTGCGCAACCGGCGCCGGTAGGCATTGAGATACTCACGGCGCACCAGCGGGTTGTCGTCGAGCGAACTGGCGCGGATGGGCTGGCCAAAGCGACTGCCCGGCGGCGCCACCAGCGCCAGCCCGGTGACCCCCTCGCCGGGCGCATAGGACTCGGCAAAGGCCTCGTCGGTCAGCCCGGAGACGCGCTGGCGTACCAGTCGCCCGTTCTCCAGGGTGAAAATCGCCGCCGACTCAGCATGGAACCAGTCCTGCGTCTGGCGCACCACCAGGTCGAGGACCTGGTTATAATCCCCCGAGGAGGCGAGGTCCTCGCTCACCTGGGACAGGTTGGAGAGCATCTGCAGCCAGTCGACAAAGAGGGTTGGCACGGCATCGTGCAGGTCGTGCCGGATGCCGCGCACATCCTGGACGAGGATCAGCGAGCCGCCGCCGTCACGATCGGGCGGTAGCCGATACCCGCTGGCCTGCACGGCATAGCTCTGACCGTTCCGGTCGATGAAGCGCGTCGTGTAGGGCGGTGGTGCCGGGGTGCTCGGCGCCTCGGCGGCAACGGCGCAGCCAGGGCATGGCACGCTGCTGCACGAGAAGTAATCCGAGCAGAGCGTGCCCGGCTGCAACGGGCCATGGCGCACGCGAAGCGCGTCGTTGACGAACTGCAGCTGACGGTTGGCATCGACCACGAAGATGCCATGCTCATAGCGTTTGAACATCGCGCCCAGCAGTTCGCTCTCGTCGCTGAAATCGCCGATCCGCAGACTCCGCCGGCCGGCAAAGACGACGAGCAGCACAACGATGAGCAGCGCGCCGATGTCGGGGAGCGCAGCACCGAAGGCCGCACCGATCGTGGGTGCGGCATCGCGCACGCCGGTGGCCCAGACGAGCGCGCCCACCGCTAGGCAGACGAGCATGCCCGCAAGCCCGCTGTGCAGAAAGCGGATGGCCGAGAAAAGCGGCAGCGCATAGAGCATGCTCAGCGGCGCCCCGATCGTGGGCAGCAGGGCAATACACGCGCTGAACAGCACGATCTCGACCATGGCCTGCGCCAGTTTGACCGGCCAGCGCAGCCAGGCTTCGCTAAAATACACGCCGCCTGCACCCGAGGCGACCAGGTACAGGAAGAGCACAAGCAGCAGTGGACGCGCAGGATGGGTCACACCCTCATTGTGCTCGGCGACCACGAGGGCCGTGAGCCCCAGGGTTGCCAGGAGCCGCAGAAACCAGATCCCGGCGAGCGTCCCCTGTTCAGTTGCGATCCAGCTTCGTAGTCGCCGCACCGTCTGCAGCGCCGCCTGCCCGGGGCGGACCTGGCTCAGCAGCATCATCCCCTCCTTTCCAGTTGCACTGCCCACAGCCACTTGCTCATTCGAAGAGGCGCAGGTAGAGCGCAAAGAAGAGCCCGGCAGTCAGACAGTAAATCCCAAAGAAGTGCAGCACTGGCCGGCCCAGCACGATCACCCGGGTCAACACGCGGATGGCCACGATGCCGATCAGGAACGTCAGGCCCACCAGCGCCAGGTCCGCCAGGTAACTGAGCTGGCTTGCCAGCAGCGAGGGTGGTGCAGGCAGGTCCTCGCTCAGCAGCAGGTAGAGGTTGGCCGCCAGAATGGTCGGCAGCGAGAGCAGAAAGGAGAAGCGCAGACCCTCGGACCAGCTCATCCCGCGCAGCAGGGCGATCACGAGCGTCAATCCGAGGCGCGAGAGGCCAGGAATGACGGTGATACCCTGGACGACACCGATCAGCAGGGCATCCTCGAAGGTGAGATCGACCATGCGGCGGCTGCCACCGCGCACGTAGCGGGCAGCGAGGATGATCACAACCCCGTTGAGAACCCAGAGGAGCGCCAGGTTGTGGTGCTCCGCAGCGATCCAGCTGAGCACCACACCGCGTACCAGCAGGCTGACGACCACGGTCGCGCCAAGGGCAACGGCGATCAGCAGCGGCAGGCGCATACCGTAGCGTCCGGTTGCGAGTGCGGCCAGTTCACGGCGGTGGCAGGTGGCGATGGCAAACGCGGTGCCCAGGTGAAAGAAGATCAGCCGGCCCAGGGAGATGTTCGTGCCAAGGATGGTCCCATACACGAGCACGTGGAGCGAACTGCTGACCGGGAAGATCTCGGTCAGCCCCTGCATCATCGCAAGGATAGCCTGACGAACGAGTTCAAGCGCCATGCGATCCCCCTTGTGCGTGCCGTTGTGGGCCTACCGCTATTATGCGCGTGCCGGCGAACAAATGCGACCGGTCATTTGGCGCCGCGGGGGGGCTGGCGACGATCGTTCGACTCACCAGGGGTAGCTGGCAAGCAATGCGGTTGGCGATACTGCTGGTTGGGATGCACAGGAAACCTGGCGGCGCCTGTGGCCCGCGGAGGGGGAGACGGCGGTAGCGGCAATGGGGAGCGCGCCGCTGCGGCTCTAGCTGTCGGGGTTGAGCAGGAACCTGATCGTATCGGCGAGCTCGCCGGCCTTCACCGGCTCCTCGACGATGGCGATCGTCCAGTCGGCGGCGTAGGGCACCGACTGGAGCTGGACCATGGGCAGCGCACTGACGATCACGATCGGAACGTTCGCCGTGGCCTCATCGGCGCGCAGTTGCTCGATCAGACGCTCCTCGGCGGTCTGGATCCCTGGCAGGGCAATGATGAACAGGGCCGGGAGTTGAGGGGGGACGCCGTCCGGCGATTGCAGCGACACGGTGAAGGAGTCGCTCGGGATCAGCGCCGCCAGCCGTTCACGGGTACGGGCGTCGCTGGCCACCACCGCAATTGATGTCGGCATAGAGGACCTCAGCAATGCGAAACGGGTTGGCGTTGGAGGCTATTGTAGCATATGGCGCCATATTCAGGCTCTGATGCTGTTCGGTGCGCTAGCTCTCAGCGCTGCTCAGGCCCATAATGTTGAAGCCGGCATCGACGTAGAGGATCTCGCCGGTCACGCTGCGGCTGAGATCACTACAGAGCCAGAGCGCCGCATTGCCCACGTCCTCGATCGTCACATTGCGCCGGAGCGGCGCCTGCTCGGCGAAGCTCCGGTGCAGCGCGCGGAACCCGGCGATGCCGCTCGCCGCCAGGGTGCGGATCGGGCCGGCGCTGATCGCGTTGACCCTGATGCCACGCGGGCCAAGGTCGGCCGCCAGGTAGCGCACACTCGCCTCCAGCGCTGCCTTGGCGACGCCCATAACGTTGTAGTTGGGGATAACCTTCTGTGCGCCGTGGTAGGTCAGGGTGAGGATCGCGGCCCCGGGGGCGAGCAGCGGTTCAGCCGCCTTGACGAGCGCGGTGAGTGAGTAGACGCTGACCTCCATCGCCAGCAGAAAGCCCGCCCGCGTCGTGCGCAGATACGGTCCGTTCAGTTCGTCTTTGTCGGCGAAGGCGATGGCGTGGACCAGTAGATCGATCTGGCCGAAGACCTCCTGGGTGCGGGCCATCAGCGCGGCGATCTCCGCGTCGTGGTTGACGTCGCACGGCGCGATCAGCGGTGCGCCAAGCTGCTCAGCCAGCGGACGCACCCGCCGCTCCAGCGCCTCGCCCACGTAGGTGAAGCCCAGGTGCGCGCCCTCGCGGTGCAGCGCCTGCGCGATGCCCCAGGCGATCGAGTGGTCATTCGCCACCCCCAGGATCAGCCCCTTCTTGCCTGCCATCAGCCCCATTGCCGTGCTCCCTCCATTGGGCTATGCATTCACGCTGGCACCAGCTTACCACGTGTACGGACGCAGCGTGCTGCGTCCGCTACGCCAGGCTTGCTCGTTCCTACAGTCGCCCCGCCACATGCCCGATACTCAACTCCTCGACGGCGACATGGGGCGGGTAGCTGGCCAGGGCCGCAATCGCCGCGGCCACCTCGGCAGGGCGGAGCATATTGGCGCGGTTCCAGCTGCCCGGCACACGATCCCACAGCTCGGTGTCAGTAGCCGCGGGCAGCACCGAGGTGACGCGAATGCCCCGCGGACGCAACTCTTCGCGCACGGCGGCCATAAAGCCAAGCGCGCCGTGCTTGGCTGCGCTGTAGGCGGCCCAGCCCGGGAAGGCCTGCCGAGCCGCCACCGAGGCGACGTTGACCAGCAGCCCGCCGGCGCCCATCCGGGCGACGACGTGCTTGCAGACCAGGAAGAGGCTGGTCAGCTGCACCCGCAGCGCCTCGTCCCACGCCGTCAGTTCGATCTGCTCGAAGGGCAGGACCAGCGCCGAGCCGACACTGTGCACGACCACGTCGAGCTGGCCGCTGGGCGCGCTGGCTGCCGCTACCAGGCGCTGCACCTCGGCCTCGTCGGTGACATCGCAGGGCCAGGCCACGGCGCTGGCCCCTGCGGCGCGGGCCGCGGCGGCAGTTGCCTCCAGGGCCTCTGCCGAGCGCGCGGCCAGCGTGAGCTGCGTGCCCGGTGCGGCCAGGGCCAGCGCCGTGGCTCGCCCGATGCCCCGCGACGCGCCGGTGATCAAGATGGTCTTCTGGCTGCTCATCGCCGTGCAACCTCCCACCCGAGACGCTGGCTCAGGCCTCGATCGAACGGGCGCGCCCCACGTGGGCCATAAACTCGGCCCGGGTCTTCGGGTCGTCGCGGAAGACGCCGCGCATCGCCGAGGTCACCATGCTGGCGTTGGCCTTCTTCACGCCGCGCATCACCGAGCACATGTGGACCCCGTCGGCGACCACGGCGACGCCCGCCGGCTCCAGGTGCTGGTCGATGAAATCGGCGATCTGGACCGTCATACGCTCCTGCACCTGCAGTCGCCGCGCGAACATCTCGACGATGCGCGGGATCTTGCTCAGCCCGACCACCTTGCCGTTGGGGATGTAGGCCACGTGGACCTGGCCCATAAACGGCAGCATGTGATGCTCGCACAGGCTGTAGAAGTCGATATTCTTCACCAGCACCATCTCATCGTAGCTGACGCTGAAGATGGCATCGTTGATCAGCGCTTCCGGGTCCACGTGGTAGCCGGCAGTCAGTTCAGCGTACATCTTGGCGACGCGGGCGGGGGTCTTCAGCAGGCCCTCACGCTCGGGCTGCTCGCCGATCCCACTGAGGATCTCGCGCACCGCCGCCTCGATCCGCGGGTCGGAGCCATAGGTGACACCCTCCAGTTTGCCCCGCCCCGGCACGATCAGGGGCGCAAACTCATGGGGGTCGAATTCGGTGGCTTCGTGGCCATTGCCATTCTGCTTATTCTGCATCATTATCACTCACATTCCATTCGTAATAGGGTTGGGGCCGGCATACTCGAAGACGTTCTTGCGCGTCTCCCAGAGCTTGAGCCGGCGCAGGCGGCCTTCAAAACGGGGAGCGAGCTCCTCCCAGAGGTAGACGACGATATTCTCGGCCGTGGACGGCTTGTCGGCAAAGGCCACGATCTCCCGGTCGAGGTGGCGAAAGTCCAGGGTATCGAGCAGACCGCGCACGGTACGGTCCATCGCCACCAGGTCGATGACCATGCCGGTTGCCGGATCGACCGGGCCCGCCACACTCACCTCCAGGGTGTAGTTGTGGCCATGGCCATTGGGGTTGTTGCACTTGCCGTAGACGGCACGGTTCTCCTCATCGGAGAGGGTCGGCGCGTGCAGGCGATGCGCGGCGGCGAAGCTGTAGCTCCGGGCGAAGATCGTCTCCTCGGCGCCATCGTAGTCGGCCCAGAGCTCGGGCGTCTCATACAGGCGCAGCCGCGCCAGGCGCGCCTCGCCCGGTAAGCGCGCCGCAATCAGCCGCCACAGCACGCGCACGATGTTCTCTGTGGTCGGCAGCTGATCGCGAAAATAGGGCGTATCCGCATTGAGGTGCCGGTGGTCGAACTCCTCCAGCACCTCGTTGACGATCGCCTTGAGCTCGGTCATATTCATCACCATACCGGTCCGTGCGTCGAGCTGGCCGGTGATCGTGACGTCCAGCGTATAGTTATGGCCGTGGCCGTAGGGGCTGGTGCATTTGCCGAAGACCCGTTCATTCTCCTCCGGGCTCCAGTCATCGCGCCAGTAGCGGTGCGCCGCCGAAAACTCAAAGCGTCGTGTTGCATAGACCATCGATTTCGATCCTTCCAGGCGCAGGGCGCGTAGTGTCTCTATCGTTTAACAGTAGCACTTGTCCAGGTTTTGTCAAGGTTTTGCCCAGAATTGCGGCCTGGCCGCATCACTCAGCGGCGGACGACGGGCAGCCCGATGCGGTAGCCGAGCGTTGCCTGGTAGGCTGGTGAGAGATTGCCCGCTGCGTCACGGAAGCGCACCGTGATGGGCGTTGCAAGCGCCTCCATTATACGAATGTCTGGCGCAAATGGATGCCAGGTGGCGGGGCGATTGGCGGGTGCAAGTTCGACCGCGACCACCTCCGTGGCGGCGTCGTGGGCCTCCAGCAGCAGCAACGAAGGATCGGCGGGCAGCCGGATCGCCCGCCCGTGGGGCGGTGTGGTGTCCAGGATCGTCGTGACCTTGAAGGGGAGCGAAACGAGCGCAAACTGGTCGCGGAAGCGCACATAGATCGTCCGCGGCCCATCGGCCCCCGCCAGGTAGTAGCTGAGCCGCGGCGCGAACGGCTGCCAGCTCGCAGTGGTAAAATCCGGCGACTCACTGACCTGGATCGCTGCGGTTGCTGCTGGTCCGTTGAGATCCAGTTCCACGTTGCGGCTCGCTGTCACAGCCGGTGCCGTGACCGTGTAGGCCGGTGGCGGGCCGACCCAGGCGACCTCGATGCGGCTCGCCACCGGCGGCGAGCTTACCCCGATGCTATTGACGGCCCGCACCTCCAGTTCGTAGCTGCCGTCGTAGAGTGGCAACTCGGCGCTGAACGGCTCGCGCACCCCGTCGAAGGCGCCGTCCGTCGGGCTGGCCGTCATCCATGGGCCCCCGTCGACGCGGTACTCCACCGCGCGTATCGTGTTCAAGCTCACCGCGGGCAGGCTCTCCGAGGGAAAGGCGATGTCGCGGGCGATGCCACGGATCAGGGGGCGGCCGGTGCTGGAGGCGAGGCTCTGATCCTGCAACTCCAGCGCCGGTATGGTGTCGAGCGGGTCGATCACGCCGTCAGCGTCGGAGTCGCGGTAGCCAAGCTGGTGCAATGCAGAAGCATCGACCTGGCCGGCGGCGAATGCCCCCAGCGGTTCGAGCATAATGCTGGGGAAGCTGGTGCCGCAGCCCTCGAACTGGCTATTGCTGCTTGGTGTGTACAGGTAGCCACTGCGCTCGTCACAGCGGATGCCGGCTGCGGCATACTGGTCGAGCGCGCCAAAGATGTGCCCGAGCTCATGGGCGACCACGATCGCGAGCCGGCTGCTGCCGTAGGTCCCTGCATCGGAGGTGAGAACCATAAACGGGCCGCCGATGTAGGCGTAGGCGAAGCGACCGTCGGCAAAGGCGCCGCTGGCCTGGCCGGCGCTGTTGACCACAAAGATCGTCGTGGCCCAGTCGGTGCCGCGCTCGGCGCGCAGTGCATTGGCGGCGGCGTAGGCCTGGTCGAAATGGTTGTAGCCGGTGAAGCCGAGCCGCGCGAGCGTGTCGCCGATCCAGCGCCCCTCCTCGCTCAGGCCATAGGTGATCGGCTCGTAATCCGTGGGGACGACTTCAACCTGCAGCTGAAAGGAGAGCCGGGCGAGCGGCAGGCGGGCGACCCACCAGTCCAGTCCGGCCTGGACCTGGTTGCGGATCGCGGCGATCTGGGCCGCTGTCCAGTCTGCGCTGGAGCGATCGATCACTCCGCTGCTCTCGGGGAGCACGAGGCGTACGGCCACGCTGCCGGCCATGTACTGGCTGAGGCCACGGGACTCGCCGCTGCCAGCGGCGAGGATGCCTGCGCTCAGTGGCGGGGGCGTCAGGGCATCGTTGGCGAGAGGGTGGCTATCGGGTGACTGGGCGTGGCCGGCGAGCGGGGCGAGGGTCAGCAGGACAGACAGGGCCAGGCTGGACGCGAGCAGGATCGCGCGCATGGGTGTTCCTCGGGTGCGATGTGGGGTGATGAGGGCTGGAACAGCCATCCGCGGGCACGGGCTCCCGCAGGGGTATGCAGTTGTGGCGCCATACTACGCCCTGGGCGAGCAGCGGGGGAGGGGGGTGTTGGTCCCGGATGGGGGTCGGCAGGGGTACCAGGTGGTACTGAACACGGTGGTGGAGGGTGACGGCCAGCTATCCGGTGGCCTCGACCACCAGGGGATAGAGCCGGCCGGCGCGCCAGAGGCCGGTGATCTGCACCGGGCCGAAGCGCACGCTGTCGCTGGCGCCCCGCTGCAGCCGGGCGAGCAGTGCCTCGTCGCGTGGCAGGGCGGCGAGCTTCACCTGGCGCGACTCGGCGGCCGGTACGCCCCCCGGGCCGAGGCGTTCCACCAGCACGGCCGAGTCGCGACTCATCAGCAGGTCGCCCCGCAGCCGCACGGCCTGACCCTCGTAGAGCCCACTGTTTTCGAGCAGCAGGGGGATCGTCAACTCACGCAGGCCAAGCGGCTCCAGCGTCGGGTTGAGCAGGCGGTAACGAAAGGTCCCCTCCGGCCCGAACTGGCCCGGGCCGTCGAGCGTGCCCGTGGCGGCGACGATGCCGTAGCGCACCGGGCCGGCGGTGCTGAGCGGCGGCTCGGTGGGCAGGGGCGGCAGTTCATCAAGCCACAGGCCACCAGTGTCAGGGGGCGCCGGCTCGCCCGTGGTGGTGAGGCTCAGCCCGTCGAGCAGCGCGGCGCCATCGGGGCTGATCCACAGGTAGCCGAAGGTGCGGATGGGGCCGGGGCTGGGCGCGGCGAGCAGTTCGCCGATCGCCGGCACGGTTGGCGCGGGCGGCGGGGTGATGGTCGTCCGCCGTGGATCGCTACAGGCCACGAGCAGTAGCAGCAGCAGCAGGGACAGTCGGGCGCGCATAACGCGCATTGTACCACGGCGGCGCTGCCAGCCCTGCATCCGGGTGCGGCGTAATCTTCTGTACGAAAACCCGCGGGACCATGACCCTGCCGGCAAGGGTCCTGTGCCCCGGGTGCCCGTAACGACGTTCGCA
>DAOUBZ010000225.1:0-5165 GCA_034432515.1 Chloroflexaceae bacterium
TTTTTGGGTGGGTTTGGCAGCTACGCCGCCAAACCCACCCAAAAACCACCCTCGGGGCGGCGTAGTCGCTCTACACCCCACCGCCGGAGGCGGAGGTTGCCTCAGCCCTGGGGTATAATGAAAAGCATAACCATTATAGTTGGGTCCATGGCAGCGCGCGGCGACGCTGCGCGCCGGGCCAGACTGAGTTCCGAACATGGCAAAGATCATGGTTGCAATGAGCGGCGGGGTTGATAGTTCGCTCGCCGCCGCGCTGCTGCACGAGCAGGGCCACGAGGTGGTCGGGGTGACGATGCACCTCTGGGACGATGAGGACGAGCGCCTCGCGGAGAGCCTCTGCTGTGCCGCGGAAATGGCCGAGAGCGCGCGGCGCGTCTGCGCGCGCCTCGGCATTCCCTACTACGTCTTCAACTACCAGCAGGAGTTCCGGCGTCACGTGATCGACTACTTCGTGCAGGCCTATACCCAGGGCTTCACCCCCAACCCCTGCCTGGAGTGCAATCGCGAGATCAAGTTCCGCGCCCTGCTGGAGCGGGCTCGCGCGCTGGGCTTCGATGCGGTGGCGACGGGCCACTACGCGCGGATCGTGCCAGGCCCGGCGGGCAGTTACCAGTTGCTGCGAGCGCTTGACCGGGACAAGGACCAGTCGTATATGGTCTACATGCTCGGCCAGGGCGACCTGGCGCGGCTGCGTTTCCCCATCGGCGAACTGACCAAGCCCCAGGTGCGGGCCATGGCCGCCGCGCGAGGCCTGGCCAGCGCCGAGCGCGCGGAGAGCCAGGACATCTGCTTTGTGCCGGGGGGCGATTACCGCAACCTGCTGCGTGAGGAGGCGCCCGAGCACCTGGTGCCCGGCCCGATCGTCGACCTGCAGGGCCGCGAGATCGGCCGGCACCAGGGCTTGCCGCTCTACACCATCGGCCAGCGCCGTGGCCTGGGGCTGGGTGGCGGCCAACCGCTGTACGTGGTTGACCTGGATGTGGGCCGCAATGCCCTGGTTGTCGGCCCGCGCGAGGCCATCCTGCGCGACCGGCTCGCCGTCGACCGGGTGAGCATGGTGGATGGTGGCTGGCCGGCGGAGCCGTTCAGCTGCACGGTGCAGGTGCGAGCCCACGCCGACCCGGCGCCCGCCGAGGTGACGCCCCTGGCAGGCGGCAGGCTGGCGGTGCGGCTGCTGGCGCCGCTGGGCGCGATCACGCCGGGGCAGGCCGCTGTGCTCTACGCCGGCGAGCGGGTCATCGGCGGTGGGCGGATCGTGCGCGGGGTGGCAGCGTAGGGCCGCGCTGCTACCCCGCGCCTGACTCAGGAAAAACCGATGTCGGGTCTTGCTCCTGCTACCCTGCTGCTCCTGCTGCTCGCCACCGCCTGTGCGGCGCTGGCCCATGTGCTGCTCGGGCGCCGCTGGCGCCAGTTGCCGATCTTCTGGCTGACGGCCTTCGTCGGCTGCCTGCTGGCCTACGGGCTGGGCCTGCGCCTGCCGCTGGCCCTGCCGCAGCCCGCCGGCGTCCCGGTGCTGGAGGCCGTGCTACTGGCCTGGATCCTGCTGATCGTTGTCTCCCGGCTACGAGTGTGATATAATCGCCCGCGTTATCTGGCCTGTATAGCGCATTGTGAAGCCGTACAGACGATGGGGGCCACGTCGCCCCTGGGAGCGGAGGGCTGCTGTGTTCAGATGGATCGGGATCGGCCTTGGTGTGCTGCTCCTGCTGCTGATCGCCGCTATCGTCGGCCTGTTCCTCGCCCCACCCGGAGTTCGCGAAGCGATCCGGGATATTTTCATTATTGTCCTTGGCTTCTTCACCCTCGTCAGCACCGTCCTCTCGATTGCCGTGATCTTCGCGTTGCTCTATGTGATGAACCGCGTCGATAAGCTGGCCCGTGGCAGCGTGCTACCTAAGCTCGACGAAGCAATGGCGAAGATGAACGAGGTGCTGGAGAGCACAAAGACCCTGGCCGGCAATGCGAAGGATACAGCCGGGACGGTTGCGGGTACAACCAACTTCGTCGCCGAGCGGGTGGTGTCGCCGTTCATCCGCGTCTCCAGCCTGGTCACCGGGGTGGCCGCCGCCGCCACCACGCTTGCCCGGCGGGACGCGCCCCAGCGTTTTGATAGCGAGTCGTAGACGCCCGGGCTACGCCGTCGTAATCGGGCTCTGCTATACTCCTACGCAGGTGGTTCGTACCGGCGGCACACAGCCGTCGCGGAGCAGCAGGGCAGCGACACCGCCCGGGCATTGCGCCGGTCCGGAGTAACGCAACGCGTGGTATCATGATGGATGGCAGGCTGTCGCAGCTGGAGCACAGGCTAGCGGCAGCCTCAGTTCTGCAAGGATGCTGGATAGGCACACGACACAGGGGCTCATGGACGCACAGCGCTTCTCGTATGGTGGGCAGGCGGTGCTCGAAGGTGTGATGATGCGGGGCCGTCGCCAGGCAACGGTCGCGGTGCGCGGCCCCGACGGCGCGCTGGCTTTCAAGCATATTGCGCTGGCCGGGCCTGGCGGGCCGGCATGGGCCAGGCTGCCGGTGATCCGCGGCCTGGTCGGGCTACGCGAGGCGCTCAGCATTGGCAAACAGGCGCTTGATTTCTCGGCCACAGTGGCTGTGGGTGATGGCGACGAGGAATTGCACCCGGTGCTGCAGGTGGGCATCGTGGTGGTGGCGCTGGCGATCGCGCTCGGCATCTTCGTGCTGCTGCCCTCGCTGGTGGCCAACTATGCCGCGCAGCGAGGCGCACCGTTGCTGGTCCGCGAGTTGATCGAGGGTGCGCTCAATCTGAGCCTGGTGGTGGCCTACATCTACGCGATCAGTCGCCTGCGCGACATCCAGCGTGTCTTCGGCTACCACGGGGCCGAGCACAAGGCGATCAACGCCTATGAGGCCGGCGCGCCGCTCACCGTTGAGTCGGTGCGCCAGTTCTCGCGCATTCACCCGCGCTGTGGCACCAGTTTCCTGGTGATTGCGGCACTAATCGGCTTTGTGATCTTCCTTGCCGTGAGTGGCCTGCCGCTCTGGCAGCGCATCGGCGCGCGGATCGTGCTGATCCCGGTCGTGGCTGCGGTGGCGTTTGAGGTGATGCGCCTTGCCGCGGCCCACTATCACCGGCCGTGGGTGCGGCGGCTGCTTGATCCGGCGCTGGCAACCCAGCACCTGACTACGCGCGAGCCCGACGATACGATGATCGCGACGGCCATCGCCGCCCTCGTCCCCGTCCTGGAGGCAGACGGCGTCGCAGCAGCCCCGGCGGAGGCGCCCGATCAGGCCCTCGCCGTCAGCGCATGAGCTGCGCGATGCGGCAGGAGCGTCGGTGCGGTGCGCTCGCTTGCTGTGCCTGCCCGCCGCCACCCCGCGTTGCGCCCCCGGAGGCAGTGCTATGGCCCTCGTAGGCAATATCCGCGACTTCGGTCTCTCCGATTTTCTCTACCTGGTGGATCGCGGCGATAAGACCGGCGGGCTGTACCTGTCGCACGGTCACGAGACGGCGTTGCTCTTCTTCGAGAAGGGCAAGCTGGTGATGGCCGTGCGCCGCCCCGAGGATCAGCAGCCCGACTTGCTGGTGCGGCTGGGGCTGCTCAGCGACAGCCAGCTCGCCCGGGCGCGAGCCAGCCTGGCGATGCGAGGCAATGGCGCCACGCTGACCGAGGTGATCCTGGCCGAAAACCTGGCGCCCCGTGAGCAACTGCAGGGGACACTGCAGAACTTCAGCGAGGAGGCGGTCTACGGGCTGTTCGGCTGGTCCGAGGGCGAGTTCCGCTTCGAGCAGAACCAGCGCCCCGACCCGGCCGCGCCGACCATTCCGTCGCCGATCTCGGTGGACCACCTGATCATGGAGGGTGTGCGCCGCATCGATGAGTGGGGACGGATCCGGGACCGCATCCCGTCGACCGATCTGGTGGTGCGCTTCCTCGATCAGCCGGGCGTGCGGGTGCGCGGCGTGAAGCTGTCGGCTGAGGAGTGGCGGGTCTTCGCCCGGATCAACGGTCGCGATAGCCTGGCCGAGATCGCGCAGAAGACGAACCTGAGCGAGTTCGATGTCTGCCGGATCGTCTATGGCTTTCTGACTGCAGGCCTGGTTGAGGTGGTAAAGCGAGCGAGGCCGCTACCGCTTGAGCGCAGTGGGGCCATGGAGCAGCCCCGGCTCAAGCGGAGCCTGGTGAACCGCATCATCAATCGCATCAAGGGCTTATAACACACGATGTGTGCTTCATCCAGGGCACAGCAGCGTAGCGGAGGGCTGGCGTGCAGACTGTAAAGATGGTGATCAGCGGGGCGGTGAATGCCGGGAAGACCGAGTTCATCCGGTCGATCAGTGAGATCGAGGTGGTCTCGACCGAGCGTCGCGCGACCGATGATACCCGGATGATCAAGAAGGAGACGACGGTTGCGATGGACTTCGGTCGCATCGCGATCGGCAATGACCTGGTGCTGCATCTCTTCGGCACGCCCGGGCAGAAGCGCTTTGATTTTATGTGGGAGATCCTCTCCGAGGGTATGCTCGGCCTGGTGATCCTGGTTGATAGCACTCGCCCCGAGACCTTCCGCGAGACGAACCGGATCATCGACTTCTTTATCTCTTACCGTGATACGGCCTACGTGATTGCCGCCAACAAGCAGGATCGACCCAACGCCTGGAGCCCTGAGGAGTTGCGGCTGGCCCTGCGCCAGCCGCCCCACGTTAAGGTGCTGCCCTGTGTCGCTTCGGACCGCGAGAGTGTGAAGAATGTGCTGCTGGAGTTGCTCTACGTCATCCAGGAGCGGAGCGAGGAGTAGCGGCTGGTTGGCCGCGCGGGGCTACGGGCTGGCGCCCGCCGGCACACGCACCCAGCGCACCTGGTCGAACCAGACAGTTGCGCCGGAGTCGCCGGCGAGGGCGCCAAGCTGCACATAGCCGCCCGTTCCGGCTGCGAAGGGGAAGCGACCCAGCGTCACCCAGCCGGTCTGAGTGCGCTGGTTGAGGCTGATTTCGACCACGCCGTCACGATGCTGAACCACGTAGCGGGCCTGGGTGGTCCGCTCACGCTTGCTCGGGCAGGTCGGGATGTGGACGAAGAGGTCGTACTCGGCCTCGACCGGCAGGTTCGGCTGCCAGCGGGCCACCGGACCGCCCCGGGCGGGGTCGCGCTGGGGCGGCCCGGCGAGGGGGTCCTGGCCCAGCCAGAGGAAGG
>DAOUBZ010000226.1:0-5281 GCA_034432515.1 Chloroflexaceae bacterium
GGCAAAGCCGCCCAACACCACCCGAAAAAGGAAACCTCGACCGACGCGCTGGCGCGTCCCGATGCCGTCGTTCAGTGATCTGTCACTTGACACTACCACAGAGCAGATCTATACTGACCGTGGGTCGGATGGCGACCCTACCCGTGCGTTCGATGGCGCGATGAGCACAAGGCGCTCGTCACGCGGCGCCGGGGCAATGTAGCCCCCACTGCCGTGGCCACGGACGCGTTCGACAAGGACATATGGAAGGTAGTCATCAACCGAATCGACGTGGCCCGATCCAGCGCGTGGCATGCACGCTGCCGGGTGCGGTCGAGCAGTTGTTGAGCTGACGCAGCGCCTCCCTCCCGGGGCGCGTTCGTCGCGCCCTGCTCATCGCCCCCGGCAGCCTCGCCGGGGGTTGTTTGATCCCCCACGCTCATCGGGCCCACGCGCTCGCGGCCGCGCTTGCCGCGGTTCTGTCCAGGAGGCACCGATGATCGCGATCCGTACTGCCAGTGAGCGCGTTGCGCTCCGCATGCCACCGATCCGACCGACGATCCACACCATCCCTGCCACCGGCGAGCTCGTGTACGAGCCGGCGTTGAGCTTTCCCAGGCATGCCACAGCGCAGCAGGTAATCGACGCGCTGCGCATGATGCGCCCCGGCGACGAGAGCGTCTACTACCTGTTCGTCACTGGCGAGGAGGACCGGCTTGTCGGTGTGGTTAGCCTGCGCCAGATCGTCACCGCCGCGCCCGACACCCGGCTCGACACCCTGATGAGCCCCCACGTGGTCAGCCTGCCGGCCACCATGCCCGCCGAGGAGCAGGCGCACATCCTGGGCGACTCGGGCTTCCTCGCCCTGCCGGTGGTGGACGAGGCCGGGCGCCTCGTTGGCAGCCTGGACGCGACCGAGTTGCTCGATACGGTTGAGGAAGAGGCCACCGAGGACATGTACCGCCTGGCCGGCGTGGCCGCCGACGAAGAGATCGCGCGGCCGATCACCCACGCCGCCCGCGACCGGATCTTCTGGCTGGTCATCAATCTGGCCACCGCGTTTCTGGCCGCGGCAGTCGTCAGCCAGTTCGAGGGGGTCATCGCCCAGGCAGCCATGCTGGCCGCGTTTATGCCGGTCGTGGCCGGCCAGGGCGGCAACGCTGGCACGCAGACGCTCACCTTCATCGTGCGCTCGCTCGCCCTCGGCGCGGTGAGCTTCCGCAACGCCCGCCAGACCCTGCTGCGCGAGTTGTTCATCGGGGTCTGTAACGGGCTCTCGATCGGGCTGCTGGTCGGCCTGATCGGCTGGCTCTGGCAGGGGAACGCCGTCCTGGGGATCGTGATCGGCCTGGCGATGCTCGGCAACCTGATCCTGGCCTCGCTGGCCGGCGTGATTGTGCCGTTGACCCTCAAGGCGCTCAAGATCGACCCGGCGCTGGCGTCGTCGATCTTCGTCACTACCGTGACCGATGTCTGCGGCTTCGCCCTCTTCCTCGGCCTCGGCGCGCTGGCCCTGGGGATGGGGCATCTGTGATACCGTGCTCCATCAGCCCTGGGACGTGACTGATCGCGGTTGCGACGAGGGTTCGATGCGCGTATACTGGCGCTTAGAAGAGTTCCTGGACCGGAGAACGTGGCATGCCAACCGATCTGCGAACTGCGCCAGTTCGCCTTGTGCGCGAGATCGATGGGGTTTCGATCAACCTGGCGCCCCTGCAGGGACACTGGACGGCCGAACAGTACCTTCGGTTGACTGATCATACGCGCCACCTCGTGGAGTTCATCGATGGCCGCATAGAGGTCCTCCCGATGCCGACCCAGGAGCACCAGCTGATCCTCGCGTTTCTGTATCGCACCTTCTTTGCATTTCTCCAGCCACGCGGCGGGATCGTGCTGTTTGCAGCGCTGCGCCTCCAGATACGTCCTGAGAAGTTCCGCGAACCGGATCTGCTACTCTTACGACGCGCTGATGATCCACGAGCGCAGAACCGCTACTGGCTTGGTGCGGATCTGGTTGTGGAGATCGTCAGTGCAGATGATCCGGAGCGGGATACGGTCGAGAAGGTCGCCGACTACGCGGAGGCTGGTATCCCCGAATACTGGATCGTCGACCCGCTCCCTGAGACGGTCACGGTGCTGGTCCTTGAGGATGCTGCCTATACCGAGCATGGTGTCTTCCGCCGTGGTGACCATGCATCGTCCAGACTGCTTGATGGCTTTACCGTGAGCGTGGATGCGGTGTTCGACGTCAGGTAGCGATCGGAAACATTTTACAATAACCCTGGCGCGAAAGTCACCCTCTCACCCCTGCATCACGCTCAACCGGTAGATCGTCGTGTGGCGGTAGGTCTCGCCGGGACGTAGGATGGTGGAGGGGAAGCCGGGCTGGTTGGGCGCGTCGGGGAAGTGTTGCGCCTCCAGGCAGAAGCCGGCATAGCGGTCATAGAGCTGGCCACCTTTGCCCTGCAGGCTGCCGTCGAGGGCGTTTCCCGTGTAGAGTTGCACCCCCGGCTGGGTGGTGAAGAGCTCCAGCACGCGCCCGCTCCGCGGCTCGATCACCCGCGCCGCAAGCACGGCCAACTCCCCCGCGCTGCGCAACACAAAGCAGTGGTCATAGCCGCCGGCGTAGCGCAGTTGCTCGTCGTCAGCATCCAGCCGTGCACCGAGCAGGGTCGGCATGGTGAAGTCCAGCGGCGTGCCGGCAACGGCGCGCAATTCGCCGGTCGGGATCAGAGTCGCGTCGACGGGCAGAAAGTAGTCAGCTGCCAGGTACAGCTCGTGGCCCAGCACATCGCCCCCGCCGGCCAGGTTGAAGTAGCCATGGCTGGTCAGATTGACCGGCGTGGGCCGGTCGGTCGTGGCCGTATAGTCGATGCGCAGCGCGCCCTCGTTGTGCAGCGTATAACTGACGGTGATGGCCAGGGCCCCCGGGTAGCCACCCTCGCCGTCGGGGCTGAGGTAGCGCAGGGTGAGGCCGGGGCCATCCGGCCCGCTGGTGGGCTCGGCCTGCCAGACGACCTGGTGCAGGCCCGCCGGGCCGCCGTGCAGGTGGTGTGGTCCGTTGTTGCACGGCAAGTGGTAGACGACTCCGTCCAGGCTGAAGCAGCCATTGGCGATGCGATTGGCGTAGCGCCCGACCAGGCTGCCGAAGTAGGGATGGGCACCCAGGTAGGGGGCGAGCGTAGCGAAGCCGAGCAGCACATCGACCAGCGCGCCGCTCCGGTCCGGCGCCTGCAGTCCGACCAGTGTGGCGCCGTAGGTCGCCACGCTGGCCACCAGGCCGGCCGCGCAGCGCAGCGTGAACAGCTCCACCTTGGTCCCAGCAGCGGTATGGCCAAATAGCTCGCGGGTGATGCTCATAGGGGGCTCCTGATCCTTGATTGACAGATAACTCCACCCGGCACTCCCGGGTGCTCGGCAGCGAAAGGGGGGCGCGTAGGCTTTGCACAGCCTTCGCGCGCCTTTGACATTTGCCAGACGGCGCAGTATAGTTTGTGGGCTGCTAGATACGCCAGCTATAGGAGGATCCCGATGACCAAGAAGTGGGTCTACCTCTTCCGTGAGGGCGACGCGACGATGCGCGATCTGCTCGGCGGCAAGGGGGCAGGCGTGGCGGAAATGACGCGCACCGGCGTCCCGGTGCCCCCTGGCTTTACGATCACCACCGAGGCGTGCAACGCCTATTATGCCAATGGCCAGGAGGCCCCCGAGGGCCTCTGGGAACAGGTCTTCGAGGCGCTCAAGGACATTGAGGCGCAGACGGGCAAGA
Organism: Chloroflexaceae bacterium; assembly: GCA_034432515.1. GTDB lineage: Bacteria > Chloroflexota > Chloroflexia > Chloroflexales > Chloroflexaceae > JACAEO01. The sequence goes on from DAOUBZ010000226.1 coordinate 3,749, forward strand.
AGTTCGGCGACCCGTCGAACCCGCTGCTCGTCTCGGTACGCTCGGGTGCCAAGTTCTCGATGCCGGGCATGATGGACACGGTGCTCAACCTCGGCCTCAACAAGGAGACGCTCGCCGGCCTGGCGAAGCTGACCAACAATCCGCGCTTCGCCGCCGATGCCTACCGCCGCTTCATCCAGCTCTTCGGCAAGATCGTGCTCGGGGTCGAAGGCGAGCGCTTCGAGCATGTGATGGACGAGCGCAAGGGCCACGGCCAGCGCCAGGATACCGACCTCAGCGCCGATGAACTGCTGTCGATTGCCGAGGAGTTCAAGGCGATCATCAAGCAAGATGTCGGTATCGATTTCCCCGAGGATCCCAGCGAGCAGCTGCGCGAGGCCGTGATGGCCGTGTTCCGCTCCTGGAACGGCCGCCGCGCCCGCGACTACCGGCGCATCAATAAGATCTCGGACAGCCTCGGTACCGGCGTGAACGTGCAGGCCATGGTCTTTGGCAACATGGGCGATGACTCAGCCACCGGCGTGGCCTTCACCCGCAACCCCGCCACCGGCGAAGCCGAGATCTTCGGCGAATACCTGGTCAACGCCCAGGGTGAAGACGTGGTGGCCGGCGTGCGCACGCCCCAGCCGATCTCCCGGCTGAAGGAGACAATGCCCGAGGTCTACGACCAGTTTCACACCATCGCCAAGCAACTCGAGACCCACTACAGAGACGTTCAGGACGTCGAGTTTACCATCGAACGCGGCAAGCTCTGGATGCTGCAGACCCGCGCCGGCAAACGCACCGGTGCCGCGGCGGTGAAGATCGCGGTGGATATGTGCCACGAGGGCCTGATCGACAAGGCTACCGCCGTCCAGCGCGTCGACCCGGCGGCCCTCGACCAGTTGCTCCACCCCACCATCGACCCGAAGGCCCGCAAGACGGCCAACCCGCTCACCACCGGCCTGCCTGCCTCGCCGGGCGCGGCCAGCGGCAAGGCGGTGTTCGACCCCGATGAGGCTGAGCACCTGGCCAATGTCGGCGAGAAGGTGATCCTCATCCGTGTCGAGACCGCCCCCGAGGACTTCCACGGCATGGTCGCCGCCCAGGCTATCCTCACGGCAAGAGGGGGAATGACCAGCCACGCCGCCGTCGTCGCCCGCGGCATGGGTAAACCCTGCGTGGCTGGCGCTGGCGACCTGCGCATCAGCTACCCCGACCAGTCGGTGACCGTCAATGGTACGACGATCCGCAAGGGCGAGTGGGTGACCCTCGACGGCAGCACCGGTGAGGTCTTCGCCGGCCAGATGCCGACCGTGCAGCCGGAGCTTTCGGGCGATTTCGCCGAGTTGATGAGCTGGGCCGATGAGTTTCGCAAGCTCGGCGTGCGCGCCAACGCCGACATCCCCCGCGACGCCGAGGTGGCCCGCGGCTTCGGCGCCGAGGGCATCGGGCTCTGCCGTACCGAGCACATGTTCTTCGAGGGCGACCGCATCGACGCCGTGCGCGAGATGATCATCGCCGATACCGAAGAGGAGCGCCGCGCCGCCCTGG
>DAOUBZ010000227.1:0-3134 GCA_034432515.1 Chloroflexaceae bacterium
CGCTCCTAGAACGGGATATCGTCGTCGTTCTCGATCGGCTGCGGCTGATTGCGGGGTGCACCACGGGCCGTGGCCCGTGGCGGAGCGGCGGCAGGGCGCGCCCCGGTGCCAGCGGCAGGGGCTGGGGCGGCGCGCCGCGCCGGCCCGGGCTGGGCAGCCTCCTCCGGCTCGTCGAGCTCGCCGTCCACTTCGGGCACCGGGCCACGCTCGCCACGGCTCGAGAGGATGATCATGTCCTGCGCCACCACCTCGGTAGTGTAGCGCTCCTGCCCGTCCCGGTCGGTCCACTTGCGGGTCTGCAGCCGGCCCTCAACGTAGACCCGCGTGCCCTTGGTCAGGTAGCTATTGCAGATCTCGCCCAGCTTGTCCCAGGCAACGATGCGGAACCACTCCGTCTCTTCGTGGCTGCCACCCTCGCGGTCCTTCCAGGTGCGGTTGCTGGCAACGCGGAAGGTTGTTACCGCGCTACCCTGTGAAGTGTAGCGCATCTCCGGGTCGACGCCCAGATGCCCGGTCAGCTGTACTTTGTTCAGGTCCTTCGCCATGGTCGTTCCTCCTCGTGACACGTGTGCATTCGCCCCAGACATACCGATCGTTCGAGTAGCATCGAACTTGTGTTCGGATATTAGCACGAAACGAGCTGCGCGTCAAGCCCTGTCACGAAAGTCCGATGTCGAAGCCGGCCTCCAGGTCGCGCCGCGCGAAGCGGCGGAACGCCAGCACGGTGCGTGTGCCCGTCACGCCGGGGATGCGCGCGATGCCGCCCGGGACTGCCTCATCGAGCGACTCGTACTCCGTGACCCGCAGGACCGCAATGATGTCGACCTCGCCCGTGACCGAGTAGACCTCGGCGACGTTCGGCAGTTCGGCCACGGTCTGGGCCACCTCGCTGATGCGCTGGGCCTCGCAGGAAATCAGGACAAAGGCGGTGACCATCGCTCCCTCCTCATGGTTGCAGGATGTCTAAAAGGGCTCCGGCGGCCGGATCCGCCACAGCATCGGCCCGATCCAGATCCAGGCACTGTTGGCCAGCACCACTGCTCCCATGGCCACGAGTGCCAGCCGCCCCCACCAGCCCCGGCGCCATAGCGCCTCGGCCGCCAATGCTGCCCCCAGCGCCACGACCCAGGCGATGAATAGCAACCAGCGCGGGCTGTTGGTCACCCCGGCGACGAAGGGGAAGACCGCGAAGATCGTTGCGACCGCGAGGCTGCCCAGCGCCAGCCAGAGCACGGTTCGCCGTGGTCCTAAGCCGCGCTCGCCTTGCCCCGCGCGCCAGAGACGCCAGAGCCCCCAGGGCATCAGGAGCAATGGGAAGAGCCCGAAGTGCACCACGAAGCCGTCCCACCAGAGCCGCTGCCACATGATCGCCCGGCTCACCGGCCCGCGCCCGGCGACCGCGGTCAGCCCACCTTCACGTGCGGTCTGGATCTGGCCCAGGAACATGGGGATGTAGCTGCTGTAGAAGAAGATTGCCGCCACCGCACCCGCGCCGGCCACCGCCAGTGTCAGCGGCCCGCGCACCTGCCACGCCCACCCGGCGCCGCGCCAGCTCTGCACCCACACCACTGCGGTCAGGCCAGCCATCAGCAGTGTGGTGTTGATCAGGAAGCCGAAGTGGCCGAGCAAGACCAGGGCCAGCAACACGCCAACCGCGAGCATCCACCAGTGGGGTTGGCGTGTTGCTGGGCGCTGCCAGGCGACGAGTGCCCAGCAGAGCGCCGCGATCAGCAGCAGGTAGAAGAATTGAGTGTAGATGTGAGTGATGAAGGCCCACCAGCTGGTCATGAAGGTGGCCGCAGTGAAGCCGTACAGCCCCGCTGCCAGCAGCGCGGTGCGCCGGCTCGCCACCCGCGCGGCGATTGCGTAGACCACCGCGATGCTCGCTGCGTCGGCCAGGGCCGCACCGAGCTGTAGCAGTGTGCGTGGCTGCAGCCCGATCACCGTGAGTGGGGCGACCACCATGTATGGCCCTGGTGGGTAGGGGAAGGCAACCCCCCGGTTCACTGAGACCAGGGTGATCAGCCCCCAGACGCTTTCGTTGAAGCGGTTGTGGTGGAAGCCGATGTCGCCGTGCATGCTGTCGGGGTAGAGCCGACCGCCGTAGCGCATGGCGAAGCTCACGATGATCAGCAATGCCAGCCAGCCCAGGCTGGCGGCGTCGAGTGGCACGCCGAGCCGGCCGGCCAGCCGTAGGATGAGCGGGCGCGTGGCGAGGGCCAGCGGGTAGGCCAGGGCACAGGCTATGAGCGCAGCCCCTGCGCCAAATGCCCAGCGCGGCGGGTCGAGCAGTGTCGCCAGTGCCACCAGACCCGCACCCGCCCCCAGCACCCATTCGGCAGCGCGCCGGTTGGCGTCGCCCAGCGCGTGCCGGATCGCCAGCCAGCCACACACCAGCGCACCCAGCCAGGTCAGCGCAGCGCGCCAGTCGGGCAGCGTGAGCCCGGGCTGCTCCAGGGCGACCAGGGCGACCGTGCTGAGCCGCGCGCCAAGCGTCCGCGGGTCGCCGGGGAGCGTGAACGTCTCGCTGCCAAAGGTCAGCGTGAGCCTGCCATCGACCACGGCGCTCGCCGGCACCACGATGTGCTGCGCTCCACCCTCTATGGGTAGCGGGAACCAGCCGAGGCTGACCTCGCCCGCCGTGAGGGTGTAGCCTTGCGGGCTCACCTCGCGTACGGCCGTGGGAACGGGCAGCCAGTTCAGGTGCACGAGCAGGGGCCGCCTGCCAACCGCGGGGATACGGATCTGCGCGCCATCGGCCGTCCAGCGGTAGCTGCCCAGTTCGTCGCGCTCGGCGGTATTGAAGCCCTGGAGGTAGGGCAGGTCACTGCCGATCCCCTCCTCGTAGCCGACGTCGATCCGCACCTGGAGGGGCAACTGGGGGACGAGCAGGAAAACCACGAGCAGGACGGCGAGGGCGAGCCACAGCGGCAGCGCGCCCAGTGCGGCCAGTTCGGCCTGGAGCCAGGCGCGTATGCCCCGCAGCCGTGGGAGGCCGGCCCCGAACCGCGGCTCTGCGATCTGCTGCGTGCGCATAGCCTGGATTATACTCTAAATAGGCGAGGGCCTCCCTCACTTCGTTGAGGGAGGCCCTCGCCTGAGCGGCATCCGCTTCCCGCGGTGGGGTGACTGCG
>DAOUBZ010000228.1:0-2956 GCA_034432515.1 Chloroflexaceae bacterium
CGGAGGCGTAGCCGAAGCGAAGGGTCTCGGTATGGCATCACAGCCGGGATTCCTCGCTTCGCTCGGAATGACAACCCTCGTTGTAGTACTAGGCGCGAATTGGTCGGTTCTGATGGGCGCCTGCGGCTACTTGAGCACCTGGCGCAAGACGGCGAGGCTCTCGTCGACGTGGTGCGGCTCGATGATCAGCGGTGGCAAGAGGCGCAGCACATCTTCGCCAGCGGTGGCGACCAGCAGTCCCCGTTCCTGGGCGGCCTCACGCGCGGCGGAGGCTGGTCCGGCGAGGCGCAGGCCGCGCATGAGGCCGCGCCCGCGCAGTTCCAGGATGGTCGTCGGGAACTCGGCGGCCAGGTCGTGCAGGGCCTCGTCGAGGTAACTGCTCACGCTACGCACGCGGGCGAGAAAGGCCGGGTCGCTGATGCGACGGAAGACGACCCCGGCCACGGCTGTGACGAGCGGATTGCCCCCGAAGGTGGTGCCGTGGTCACCGATGTGGATGGTATCGGCCACGGCCTGGCTCATCAGCACCGCGCCGATCGGCAGGCCGCCGGCGAGGGGCTTGGCCACGGTCATAATGTCGGGGCGCACCCCGGAGGGCTCGTGGGCCCAGAGGGTGCCGGTCCGGCCCATGCCACACTGGATCTCATCGAGGACAAGCAGCGCAGCATAGCGATCGCAGAGCGCGCGCGCGCCCTGGAGAAAGCGGGTATCGGTGACGCGCAGGCCGCCTTCGCCCTGAACCGGTTCGAGGATGACGGCGCAGACATCGGCGCCCATCGCCGCCTCGAGCGAGGCAAGATCGTTGAAGCGGGCGAAGCGCACCCCCGGCATGACGGGCATAAACGGCTCGCGATACTTCTCGCGGGCGGTCACCGCCAGCGCACCCATGGTCCGCCCGTGGAAGGAGCCATCGAAGGCGACGATCGCCGTCTTGCCCTCGCCAACCCGGTCGCGGGCGTAGCGCCGGGCGAACTTGAGCGCCCCCTCGACGGCCTCGGCGCCGCTGTTGGCGAAGAAGACGCGGTCGAAGGCGGGGCTGCTCTGCACGAGCATGCGCGCGAGTTCACCGGCCGGGGCGGTGAGATAGAGGTTGGAAACGTGGATCAGCTTCGCGGCCTGTTCGGCGATGACCGCGGTGACCTCGGGGTCGCCATAGCCAAGGGCGTTGACTGCGATCCCGCTGACGAAGTCGAGGTAGCGCCGGCCCGCGGTGTCGAAGAGATAGACCCCCTCACCGTGCTCGATCACGAAATCGGGCTTGACATAGGTTTGAAGAAGATAGTCGCGATCGGCCTGCACGGCGGCCGCCGTCTGCTCCGTGGTCATACGCCGTCCTTTCTGCACACTGCCAGGCAGTCGTGGTGATTATAGCACTGCCGGGCCTGCGGCCCGGCGGTTACGGGGCAGATGCAGAGGCCCTGGGGGTGTCGGGTAGCGCAGCAGCCCCACACCCACCGCGGGAGGCGCCTGGCGCACAGCATTTGAGGTGGTATAATGCGCCTCCGACACGCCCCGGTTGGCGGTGGCGCTGTTCTGGAGACGCTCGTGACGTATTCGCTCGCGCTCATGCCGAGCGCGCCCGCCCTCCGACATCCACAACGGCTCATCCTCAAGGTCGAGGGCGAACAGGTCGCGGATGTGGAGTACCGTCCGGATCGCGCTGACCTGGCACCATTCGCGCGGCTGGAGCGCATGAGCTACACCGAACTGGCTGAGGCGGCGCTTGGCTGTTGCCCGAGTTGCGGTATCGCCCACGCGCTGGCCCTCTGCCAGGCGATCGAATCGCTCGCTGCCGTGCAATTGCCGCCGCGCGCCGTGTACCTGCGGCTGGCCGCGGCAGAACTGGAGCGTGCAGCCTCCCACCTGGCGACCCTGGCTGCGCTCTTCAGCGCGCTGGCCCTCCCCTACCTGGCTGAGTCCTGCGCCGCCCAGGCGAGTGCCACGCGCAGCGTGCTCACCAACCTGGCCGGCAGTGCACCCGCTGCGTGGATCGTGCCCGCCGGACTGGCGCGCGACATCAATCCGGGGGAGGTGACGGTCCTGTGGTCGGCCGCCACGATCCTGGAACGGCTCTTTCCCCTCGCCGAACATACCATTGCCCGGCGTAGCCTGCTGGCCCGCACGGTCGAGATCGGCGTAATCAGCGCAGGTGCAGCCGAGCAGTTCAGACTGACCGGGCCGCTCGCGCGCGCCGCCGGGCTCACGGCCGATCTGCGGCGCGATGCGCCCTACGCGGCGTATGCCGAATTGAGGCCCGACCTGGTGACCCAGGAGGGGGGCGACGTACATGCGCGGATGGTGGTGCTGCTGCTTGAGGCGCTGGAGGCGCTGCGGCTGGTAGAACGGGTTGCGCGGGCCTTGCCGGATGGGCCGGTCGTCGCGCCGCTGCCGGACGAACTCCCGGCTGGGTCGGCGAGCGCCGCGGTGGAGGCGCCCCGTGGCCCGCTGCACTATCACGTTGAGAGCGACGGACGCCGGCTCAGCGCGGTCAGCGTTCACTGTGCGCCACAGCTCGACCGGCTGCTGGCCCGGACAGTGTTGGCGAACGCGGCCCTGGATGACGCGGCGCTGATCGTGGTCTCCACTGATCCGTGCGATGCGTGTATGGCCGTGAGCAGCGATCAGTTGGCGTGAAGCATGCTCAACCCTGGCTTTGTCATCCTGCTGGTTGGCGCGGCGCTCTGCTTCGGGCTGAGCCGGTTGGTGCCCACCCGGACGCTGGGCCTGGTTGCCGCACTCGCCGCCCTGCTGGCGGCCGGCGCGGTGGCCCTGACGCCGGCCCCGGACGCTGATCAGGCCGCGATGGAGGTGCTCAGCATCGGCGGGGCGCGCTTCAGTCTGGCGCCCGGGCTCGCAAGTGGCGAGCGTGCCGTGGCCCTGGCCCTGCTTGGCGGTGGCGGCGCGGCGCTGCTCGGACTGGCTGGCGCGGTGGCTGCCGCGGTGCGCGGTTTTGGCA
>DAOUBZ010000229.1:0-4551 GCA_034432515.1 Chloroflexaceae bacterium
GCGGCAGCCGCACCTCCAGGGTCAGGGCGCGCGCAACGGTGCCGCGGGCCGCGTCGAGCTCGGCGGCGACGGCGGCAGGGATCTGCTCGGCGTGGCGCACGAAGGTGGCCCGGCCGCCAGTCAGGTCGGCCAGCCGCGTGAGCAACTCGTCCTGGAACTCGCCCCCCAGCCCGAGGGTGCTCACACTGACGCCCCGGGCGGCGGCGACGCGAGCCAGCGCGATACAGGCCTCGGGGTCGCGGGTGAAGCCATCGGTGAGCAGGATCAGCCGCCCACCGTCACCGGCCGCAGCCAGCTCGCTGAGTGCCAGCCGCATCCCTGCGGCGAGGTCGGTTGCCTCGCCGAGCCGGGCAGCGCGCAGTTCGGCGATGCCGGCAACCAGCTCCGCGCGGTGGTCACCGCCACTAGAGACGAGCAGGCGCGCCTGCTCGGCACAGGCCACCAGACCCAGGTGCTCCTCCTGGTCGAGGCGCTCGACCACGCTGTGTAGCGCGCGGGCGGTGTAATCCAGGGCACTGGGGGCGCTGGCCCGGATCGCCTCGGGCACCGGGCCGGCCAGTTGCCAGACCGGCACCCCATCGACCAGCACCTCGTGGGCGCCACCCTCGCGCACCAACTCGCGAAACTGGGCCTCGGAAACGATCGGGATGCGCATCGAGCGGCTGGCATCAGCCACCACGGCCCAATTGACCGGCGCCGCACCACCGCCCCCCTCCACGCCGATGGTCACCAGGGCGTAGGCCACCTGGGGCTCGTCACGAGGCGCCAGGGCGATCACTGGCGGGTAGATGCTGAGGTGGAGGGTCATGGTTTCGTGTGGAGGGGTAGAGCTGTCATCGGATCGCTCGACAGCTCTACCCCTCCACAGCTCTACAGCTCCACAAACGTCACTCAGCCGGCGCCAGATCCACCAGGTCGGCGCCTCCGGCCACACTGGCGCCCTGGCCGTAGGGCAGGCGGCGCACCACCCCGGCATAGGGTGCTACGACGGTGTGCTCCATCTTCATGGCCTCGAGCACCACCAGCGCCTGGCCCTCGCGGACCGTCTCGCCCTCGCTGACCAGGACCTTCACCAGTGTGCCGGGCATCGGCGCGGTGAGACTGGCGGCGTCGTGGCCGCCACCGGTGCGGGCGGCGCTATCGGCATTGAGCGGCGCGGGCCGCGTCAGCCGGTAGCTGGCGCCACGCCAGGCGAGCAGCAGCGCGCCTTCCTTGTCGCGCGCCAGGCGCATGCGCTCACGCCGGCCGTCCAGTTCAAGCGTCAACTCGCCGGGTCCAAGGGCAGCGATCCTGGCACTCCAGCGCTCCTCCCCGCTGTCGAGCAGCCAGCCATCGTTGCCGCGCCGGGCGCCAATGCGGTAGATTGTGCTGCCATTGGCGAAGCTCAGCGGGAGCGTGCCGCCGCCCAGGCGCCAGCGCTCGGCGAAGGGATCGCTCTCGCGGGGGCGGTGCTCCGGCGCGAACTGGAGCTCGGCGAGCGCCGCGGCAACCAGCACCGCGCCCGGGGGCGTGGCGGGCGCGGTGACCTCGAGGGGATGCTCGTTGAGGAAGCCGGTATGGGTGTCGCCGCTGGCATAGGCCGGATGGGCCGCGATGGCGCGCAGCAGCGGCAGATTGGTAGTCAGGCCCAGCACGGCGAAATCGTCGAGCGCGCGGCGGAGCCGATCGACCGCAGCGGCACGGCTCTCGGCATGCACCACCAGCTTGGCGATCATCGGATCGTAGTGCACCGTCACCTCGTCGCCGGTCGTCAGGCCGGCATCGACGCGCACCCCGGGGCCGAGGGGCGGGTCAAGCAGCGCCAGGCGGCCCACCGCCGGCAGGTAGGTGACCGGATCCTCGGCGTAGAGCCGGGCCTCGATCGCATGACCGCGGAAGGTAATATCCTGCTGACTGAAAGGCAGGCGAGCGCCGCCGGCAACCGCGATCTGCCAACGCACCAGGTCAAGGCCGGTCACCTGCTCGGTGACCGGGTGCTCGACCTGGAGGCGCGTATTCATTTCGAGAAAGTAGAACTGGCCGGCGGCATCGAGCATGAACTCTACCGTGCCGGCATTGACATAGCCGGCGGCGCGGGCAGCGCGCACGGCGGCATCGCCCATACGGGCGCGCAAGGTGGGGCTGAGGGCGGGCGAGGGCGACTCCTCGAGGATCTTCTGGTGGCGACGCTGGATGGAGCACTCGCGCTCACCCAGGTGGATCACATTGCCGTGGCTGTCGGCGAGCACCTGGATCTCGACGTGGCGCGGGCGCAGCAGCAGGCGCTCAAGGAAGACCGTATCGTCGCCAAAAGCGGCACGGGCCTCGCGGCGCGCGCCCTCCAGGGCCGCGGCAAACTCGGCGGGGTCGCTAACCACGCGCATCCCCTTGCCGCCGCCGCCGGCGCTGGCCTTGATCAGCAGCGGGTAGCCGATGCGCTCGGCCTCGGCCAGCAGGCGCGCATCGCGCTGGTCGGCGCCATCGTAGCCGGGCACAACCGGCACCCCGGCCTCCTGGGCAATGCGCCGGGCGCCGATCTTGCCACCCATGGCCTCGATCGCCTCCGGGGGCGGGCCGATGAAGACGAGGCCCGCCGCGGCGCAGGCGCGGGCGAAGGCGGCATTCTCGGAGAGGAAGCCATAGCCCGGGTGGATCGCCTCGGCGCCAAGTTCGCGCGCGGCAGCGATGATCGCCTCGCTGCGCAGGTAGCTCTGGGTGGCGGGCGCGGGGCCGATCAGTTGCGCCGCGTCGGCCAGGCGCACGTGGAGCGCGCCTGCATCCACCTCGGAGTAGACCGCAACGGGGCTGATGCCCAGTTCCCGGCAGGCGCGGATGATGCGCACGGCGATCTCACCGCGGTTGGCGATCAGGATGCGTTTGAACATCGATCAGACTCCTGTTAACCTGGGCAGCACCTGCTCGCCGTAGGCGCGGATCCAGGCCTCCTGGTTGCGCCCGACGTTATGCACATAGATCGCATCGAAGCCCAGGTCAAGAAAGCCCTGCAGATGGGCACGATGCTCGTCGAGGTCGGGCGAGATCAGCACCCGGCCCGTGAAATTCTCGGGGCGCACCAGCCTGGCCATGGCGGCAAAATCCTCGGGCGAGCGGATGTCCTGCTTTGGGAAGTTCATGCCGCCGTTGGGCCACTCGACCATGGCATTCTGCAGCGCCTCCTCGTAGCTCTCGGCCCAGGAGATGTGGAGTTGTAGCAGTTTGGGCATCTTCGCCGGGTCCTTGCCGGCCTCGCGGGCGCCGGCGGCGAAGTTGTCGAGGATGCTACGCAGCTTCTCGTGAGAGGCGCCGGGGGTGATCAGGCCATCGCAGGTCTTGCCGGCCCAGCGCAAAGTCTGCGGGCCGGTCGCAGCAATGTAGATCGGCACCGGCTGCTCCGGCAGCGTCCAGAGGCGGACCTTGTTCATCTGGAAGTAGCGCCCGCGATAGCGCAGTTCCTTGCCGCTGAGCAGGCGCTGGATGATCTCGGTGGCCTCCTGGAGCATCTCGAAGCGCACGAGCGGCTCGGGCCACTCGCCGCCGACGACATTCTCATTGAGCAACTCGCCACTGCCGAGGCCAAGCCAGAAGCGCCCGGGGTACATCGCGCCCAGGGTCGCGGCGGCATGGGCGATCACCGAGGGGTGGGTGCGAAAGGAGGGGCAGGTCACACCGGGGCCAAAGCTGTGGTTGGTGACGGCGCCGAGGGCGCCCATCCAGCTGTAGGCGTGGGCATTGTGGCCCTGGGCAGGCACCCAGGGCTGAAAGTGGTCGGCGGCCATCACGCCGCGGAAGCCGTAACACTCCGCCAGCTTGCAATGCGCGAGGAGCTCGGTCGGGTGAAACTGCTCGAGGGCAGCCGAGAGGCCAATCGTCGCCACAGCGCGGGTCCTTTCGTTCACGGGGCAGTTCTGGGTTCAGTATAACACTGCCTGGTACGCGCGGTGCGCAGGACGAGGGGGGGTGTGACGCTTTCTGATACTCCGGGCTTCACAACCTGACGAGCACTGCTATCTTCGATACCGCCGCCACTGCCGGCGGTGTTGCCGGAGGCAGGGTGAAGTCGGCGCCGCTGTCCACACTCATCACCGGCACCAGCATTCTTGCCGCTGATAGTGACGCTCCCACCGCCATCAATCGTCAGCGTTCTCGCGCCGCTCACAATGTTCGGAAGAACCAAGCCGAGTATGATCGTCCCGCTCACGCCGAAAGCGATGGTGTCGTTAAGCGGCATCAGCCCTGGAGCAGCCTGCCCGCCAACGCCGCCCGGTAGCGGGCCAGGCCGGCGGGATCGTCCACATCGAGGGCCAGGCCCGGCGCGTGGTAGAGCCGGGTGATCAGGCCGCGGGCGGCGGCGGCTCGCAGGTGCAGCGCGGCGCTATCGCCGCCGAAGCGGAAGGGCAGATCGGCGTCAGCGAGGAGCGCCAGCCCGTTGGTGCCAAGGCCGGCGGCGTCAGGGGCCAGGACCACATCGGCGCCGTCGGCGAGCAGCCCGGCCATCGCCGCCACGTCGGCCGGGCTGACCAGCGGCACATCAGCAGGGACGATGATCAGCGCCGTGGCCCCGGCAGCGCTGGC
>DAOUBZ010000230.1:0-12279 GCA_034432515.1 Chloroflexaceae bacterium
TGGCGCATCGCAACGCCAGATTCTGGCCCACTCCCCTGGTAGGGGAGGGGGTAGGGGGGTGGAGTATGTGGGGCCTGGGGGCGCAACTCCCCAAAAACCTACCCCTGGTAGGGGCGCCCACAGGGGGCGTCCCTACGGTATCTGGGCGCCCACAGGGGGCGCCCCTACGTTGGTGGGCGCTGGGTCGGGCGCTGCAGGATGGCCCGCACCTCGTCGTCGCTGACCTGGTCAAACTCGTCGTACCACAGGCCGATCGCGCCGAAGGGCTCCGGTGTCTCGACGACGACCAGTTCGTCCACCAGGGGCCGCAGCAGCGCGACGGTCTCGCGGGCGGCCACTGGCGCCGCGACGATGAGCCGTGCGGGTGCCTGGGCCCGTGCCGCGAGGATGGCGGCACGCATGGTGGCGCCGGTCGCCAGCCCATCGTCGACCAGGATGACCGTCTTGCCGCGCAGATCGGGGGGCGGCCGCTCGCCGCGATAGAGGCGCGCGCGGCGCTGCAGTTCGTGCCCTTCGCTGGCCGCAACGTGGGCGATCAGCTCGGGGCTGAGGCGCAACTCGCGCACCAGGTCGTGGTTGAGCACCTGCACCCCACCCTCAGCGATCGCGCCCATCGCCAACTCTTCCTGGCCGGGCAGGCCCAGCTTGCGCACCAGCATCAGGTCGAGCGGCGCACCAAGCGAGCGGGCCACCTCGTAGGCCACGGGAACCCCGCCCCGTGGCAGCGCCAGCACCAGTGTATCTGGGCGGCCCACATAGGCGGTGAGCTGGGCAGCCAGGGTGCGACCGGCCGCCGTGCGGTCGTGGAGGCGCCGCCCGTGACTCGCGATCCAGGCATGCATATGAAACCTCGATTGTCAGTGCGGTCTGGCCGGGCCGAGGAGCGGCGGAAAGAGGCGCGGCAACTCCTCAAGCACCCCGATGCCACCCATCTCGGCACTGCTGTAGACCGTAATGTCGGCCATGTCGCGCCCCAGGTCTTCGCGGAGCGAGACGATGGCAGCGCCGCGTGTCATGACCGTGATGCGCGTCCCGCCGATCGCGTGGCGTAGCGGGGCGGTCGCGACGTAACCGCTCGCCGCCAGCGATGCCTCGATCGCCGGCAGCAGCTCGGGCAAGCATGTGTAGCGATCCAAGGCGTTCCTCCCCTTGCGCGACACCGCTGTGCAGCGCGTAGGGCAGCACGGCACCGCGGGCACATTCACCACAAGCGACAGCGCGTCGGCAGCGGTCGGAGCGTTGCAACGCGCGGCACAGCGAAAGCAGCCGAGCAGCCTCAGTGTAGTCGACGAGACGATCCGCTGCCATACGTGTCGATGCAGGTTCAATGCCCGTAGTTCTACGGGCTGTCGCATCCACAGCGCCGTGACCGGCCCCGTGGGACAGGAACGCCAGCGCGTCGGAAGAGGATTCTCTTCTGGTTAGCTTTGGGCGGCTTTGCCGCCCAGAGCCAACCAGAAGAGAGGATTTCTCGAGGGCCGCAGGCTCCCACAACCTCCGCCGCCGGAATACGCTACCGACGCTCTAGCCGGCGACCTTCTGGGCAATTGGGAGCGGCACAGCGCGGGCGAGCCGTCGCAGATCGCCATAGGACATGCGGATGGCATCACGGTGCGTCCCCGCATTGAAGGTGACGAGCTCGTCGTCCTGCAACTCCATAGTGCTGTAGACCGGCGCGTCAACGAGCGGGCCGAAGGGCGGCAAAGCACCCACCTCACACTCGGGGAAGCGCTCGCCGATCTGGGCCTCGCTGGCCAGCCGGACCTCGCCGGCGCCCAGGGCCTCCTGCGCGGCCTCCAGGTCAACCAGGCGCGAGGCGGGAAGCAGGACCAGCACCAGCTTGCCATCAACCTCCAGCACCACCGTCTTGAGGAACTGCCGGCCCGGCGTGTGGGTGTCCTGCGCCGTCTCCTGGGCGGTATAGTCGGTGCGATGACGGATGAGCTCAAAGGCTACCGCCTCCTCGCGGAGCAGGTCCATCAGCCGATCAAAGAGTGTCTTCATCGTTCGCCTCCTCATTGCTGCTGCACAAGCCGGGTTATGCCACCGCCTGGGCGATCAGCCGCGCGATCACATCGGCCTGGTTCAGCGCCAGGTCGACGCCCATCGCCGGGATGAACATCCAGGTGTTGTGCGGATTGTTCACACGCGCAACCGCCTTCGGCACCCCGAAGGCGAAGCGTGCCAGACTGGTGATCACCAGGTTCGTCTCGTCGGCGCCGGTGACGGCAGCAACCATATCGGCGGTGCGGATGCCCGCCGCCTCAAGCACCGCCGGGTCGGTGCCACTACCGTGGACCTGCTGAACCCCGGGAGCAGCCCGCTGTAGCGCCGCGATCGCCGCCTCCTGGGCCTCGATCACCGTGACGCGGTGCCCCGCCTCCAGCAGCAGGCCGGCCAGATACGAGCCAACCTGGCCACCACCGATGATCATCACGTGCATCACGAGCCTCCCTCGAAAGGCTTTGCACCATCCCTCAGTGCCGCAGCATCGCAACGAGATGGTCGGTCGCCGCAGCGAGCACGACCAGGTGCAAAAGATCGCCGGCCTCGAAGCGTGTCCCGGGCTGGGGCAAAAAGGTCCGGCCATTGCGGCTGATCGCCACCACCTGGATCTCGCCCGGGCTGGCCAGGGCGCTCACCGGGCGCCCGACGAGCAGTGGCGGCACCGCCACCTCCAGCAGATCGACGTCGCTGCCGAGGCTGGCCACCGGCTCGAGTTCTGAGTAGCTCAGCAGTTCGGCGATGCGGTTGATGCCCCAGGTGGTGGTACAGACTGTCTGGATGCCCAGGCGCTGGTAGATCACGGCCGCGCGCGGGTTGTAGACCCGGGCAACGACCCGCGGCACGTGGAAGACCAGGCGTGCCAGGCGCGCAGCCACGACATTGACGTCGTCACTGGGGGTGACGGCGGCCAGGGCGTCCTGGTGCTCAATCCCTGCGTCGCCCAGCACGCGCCGGTCAAGCACGTCGCCGACCAGCGTCCGGCCGTGGAAGCCGGCCGGCAGGTGCGCCAGGCTTGCAGCGGAGGGATCGATGACCGTGACCGTGTGGCCGGCGGAACTGAGCCGGCGGGCCAGCCCGGCGCCGATCCGGCTACAGCCAAGGATGATCACACGCATGGCACGCCTCACCTTCCATACCCGGGGCCGGGCAGCGCCCCATCGGCGAGCGGGCGTCGCCGGCGCCGGTGACGCAGCGCCGCCTTGCGCAGCTCGTCGGCGATCAGCAGCACCGGCATGCAGGCCAGCAACAGCAGCCAGCCGGCTGCCGGCAGCGGCGCAGTGCCAAAAACCCACTGCAGCCCGGGCAGATACACCAGGGCGGCGATCAGCCCGAGCTCGACAGCGATGCCAACCCACACCAGCGGGTTGGCGCCCGGACCGACGCTGAGGATCGAGGTGCGCTCGGTGCGCTGGGCAAAGAGGTTGCCCACCTGGGTGGCGACAATCGCCGCCAGGGTCATGGTGGTGGCCAGCTGGTGGAGCGGGCCACTGGCGGGCAGATCGAGCCACTGCCCGGCGTACCCGGCGCTCCAGTAGGTGGTGTAGAAGGCGAGCATCGCCACCCCGGCCTGGATCAGACCCAGGAAGCAGAGCGCGCGCAGCAGCAGCCCGCGGGTGATGATGTGGTCATTACGGCGGCGTGGCGGCCGCTCCATCACGCCGGGCTCGGCGGGCTCGGCGCCAAGCGCCAGCGCCGGCAGCATGTCGGTGCCCAGGTCGATCGCCAGCACCTGCATCACCGTCAGCGCAAGCGGAATGCGCCCGCCGCTGAGGGCAAAGAGCACAAACGGCACCGCCTCGGGCACGTTACTGGTGAAGATGTAGCCGACGAACTTGCGGATATTGGCGTAGACCGCTCGGCCCTCCTCGATCGCGTGGACGATGGTGGCGAAGTTGTCGTCGGTCAGGATCATATCTGCCGACTCGCGGGCCACATCGCTGCCTGCCAGCCCCATCGCCACCCCGATGTCGGCCTGCTTGAGCGCCGGGGCATCGTTCACCCCGTCGCCGGTCACGGCCACCACCTTGCCCAGCCGCTGCAGCTCGGTCACGATGCGCAGTTTGTCCTCGGGGGCGACGCGGGCAAAGATGACGTCGTTCTGCAGCACCGCGGCCAGCGCCGCGTCGTCGAGGCTGTCCAGTTCGGTGCCGCTCACCAGGCGCGGGCTGTCGCCCTGGATGATCGCAAGCCGCCGGGCGATGCTCTCGGCGGTGAGCCCGTCGTCGCCGGTGATCATCACGATGCGGATGCCTGCGCGGTGGCACTGCGCTACCGCCGCGGCCACCTCCGGTCGCGGCGGGTCGTACATCGCCGCCAGGCCGAGGAAGACCAGCTCGCGCTCGATCTCGTCGGCGCAGTGCAGGGGCTGACCGGCGGGCAGGCGGCGGGTGGCCACACCCAGGACGCGCAGCCCGCTGCGGGCGAACTGGTCCTTGGCGGCGCGCACCACGGCGCGGCGCTGCTCGTCGAGCGGCACGTCCTGCCCGTCAAGCCGGATGGCAACACAGCGGGCAAGCAACTCGTTGGGCGCGCCCTTGGTGTAGACGACCAGCTCGTCGGCGCGGTGGATCGTACTCATCAGCTTGCGACGCGACTCGAAGGGCAGTTCGTGGATGCGCGGCGTCGCCGCCAGGGTGGCCGGGTCCAGCCCGGCCTTGCGAGCGACCACCTGCAGCGCCGCCTCGGTCGGGTCGCCGAGGATGGTCCAGCTTGCCGGGTCGCCCTGACCGGGCGGCGCCTGCCCGGGAGGGAGCAAGCGGGCATCGTTGCAGAGGGCGGCGGCGCGCACAAGCGCGTACAGATCGTCATCGGGGGCAGGCGTGCATGGGCGTCCGTCCAGCTGGATCGTACCCACCGGCGCGTAGCCGCTGCCGCTCACCTCGAACTGGCGCCCGCCGGCCCAGAGGTAGCGCACCGTCATGGCATTCTGGGTGAGCGTGCCGGTCTTGTCGGTGCAGATCACCTCGGTGCAGCCCAGGGTCTCCACCGCTGAGAGCCGCTTGACCAGCGCGTTGCGGCGGGCCATGCGCTGCACCCCGATCGCAAGCGCCAGGGTCACCGTCGGCAGCAGGCCCTCGGGCACGAAAGCGACGATCATGCCCATCGTGAAGATGAAGCTCTCGGCCAGCCCGATGCCCGCCATACCGACCGCGAGCAGGAAGAAGATCACCCCGACGCTCACCGCGATCGCCGTCACAACGCGTGTGACGCGGCCCAACTCCTGCTGCAGTGGACTGGGTGTCTCAGCGACGCTCTGGGTCATGTGCGCGATCGCACCAAAGGCGCTGGCCATACCCGTGGCGAAGACCAGGGCCTTGCCCGTGCCTGACACCACGATCGTGCCGGCAAAGACGACATTGGGCAGCGCCGCTCGCTCCTGGGCCGCGGCGTAGGCCTCAGCACGCTTGGGGACAGCGCGCGACTCACCGGTCAGCGTTGACTGATCGAGCCGCAACTCGCTCGCCTCGACCAGGCGTCCGTCGGCGGCAACCAGGTCACCCTCGGCCAGGAGCAGCACGTCGCCCGGCACCACGTCGGCGCGGGGGATCTCCTGGACGGTGCCGTCGCGCAGCACACGGGCACGGGCCGGCAGCAGGGCGCGCAGCGCCGCGGCGGCCCGCTCGGCCCGGTACTCCTGCCAGAAGCTAAACAGGCCATTGATCAGGTTGACCGTCCAGATCGCGATGCCGAGCTCGGGCATACCGGCCAGAAAGCCGATTGCTCCGGCAACCCAGAGCAGCAGGGCCATGAGGTGGGTGAAGTTCTCCAGGAAGCGCCAGATCAGCGGCTTGCCCCGGACCGTCTGCAGGGCGTTGGGACCGTAGCGGCGCAGGCGCGCGGCGGCCTCCTCGGCGCTGAGGCCGCGCACACTCGTGCCCAGCGCCGCATAGGCCTCGGCGATCGAGCGCTGATGCAGCTCGCCCCAGGCCGCCTGGCCAGCCTCCGTGCTGTCTGCCGCGCTGCCCATCACTCTGCCTCAGGCGCCAGCCCGTGCTGGAGCGCATAACGCACCAGGTCAGCGACCGTGTGGAGCCCGAGCTTGTGCAGCAACCTGGCGCGGTGCCACTCGACGGTGCGCACACCGATGCCGAGCCGTTCGGCGATCGCGGCGCTGGTGAGGCCCTCGGCGACCAGAGCCAGCACCTCGCGCTCCCGCGGACTCAGCCCTTCCACCTCCGTGTTCGGATCCTGACCCTCGCCGGCAAAGCTGCTGATCGCTCGCTCGGCCAGACGCGGGCTCAGGTAGCGCTGGCCTGCCGCTACCTGGGCGATCGCATGGAGAAAATCATCGGCCAGCGCCTCTTTGAGCACATAGGCCATCGCCCCGGCGCGCAGCGCCTCACGCACGTGCGGCTCGTCGCCGTGGATCGAGAGCACGATCACCCGTGTCTCGGGCGCCTGGGCACGCACGGCGCGGATCACCTCGATGCCATTCATCCCCGGCATGCTCAGGTCCACGATCAGCAGGTCGGGGTGGTGCTGGCGCACCAGCGCCACCGCCTCGGCGCCGGTGGCCGCCTCGCCGACGACGCGGCAATGCAGCCGCGTCTCGAGCAGGAGGCGCAGGCCCTCACGGACCACGTGATGGTCATCGGCCAGCACCAGCGTCAGTCCGTTCATGGCACTCCCCGCTGCTGGCTCAGGCAGGGCTGTGGGACACCGTGTCGATCGCCGGTAGCGGGCCGGCGCTGCAGAGGCTGCGCAGCTTGCGGGCCGCCTCGCGGGCCAGCGCCGAGCCATCGCGGCGCGCGCCGATCAGGGTCATCCCCTCCAGCGGCGTGGCCAGCAGCAGCCGCGGGCCACTGAAGGACGCCAGCGTCGCATCACCCAGCGCCGCGAGACTCATCACCAGCACATCAGCGCTGGCGAGCGCCGCGCGCCGCTCGGGCGTGTCCTGCTCGTCAAAGGCGGCAAGCGTGGCACCCGGGAGTTCGTGGCGTATCGCCGCCTCGAGGGTCTGGCGCAACGGCGCAGCAGCCACCAGCACGATGCTCCGCCCGGCGCCCAGCGTACCACGCGCCGCGCCCGCCTGCCGCAAGAACAGGCCGTAGCCCACGGCGATGGCCACAGCAAGCACACTGTAGCCCACGATCCAGCCAGCGTCTCCGGCTACTTCCGGCCCACCCTGGCCGAGCAGGGCCACGACCAGCAGGCGGATGAGCCCGGTGGTCGCTATCACGGCCGCGATCACGCCAAAGAGCAATCCGGCGTACAGGTAGATGCGCCGGCTGAGGACCCGCTGCTCGTCGGCATTGGCCCGCACCAGGCCCTCGCTCCACCAGCTGGCCAGGCCATAGACGGGCAGGGTGACGATCGCCGTCGCCGCGTACCAGCTGAGCGCAGTGAGCCAGGTGCTCCCGACAACTTCAGCGCCCAGCCACTGGCGCAGCAGCGTGCCGATCAGCCCGCCCAGGCCAAAGTAGAGCGCCACCAGGCTTACGGCGGCCAGCAGGTAGCTGATCAGGCGTCGCGCGGTGCCGACACGCTCCTCGGCGCCACTAAGCCGCGCCGTGACCACGAGCTGCTCGCGGTGGTAGAACAGGACGGGCAGTGCCACGATCAGCGCCGCCGCCGCCCGTGTCTCGTTGGCGAAGGCGTTCGCCCAACTGGTCACGCCCAGGCTGGCCTGCAACCCGGCGGCCAGCAGCGCGGTCAGCCCGGTGAGCGCAGCCACCAGGCTGCTGGCGATCACCAGTGCCAGGTAGACCTGGCGCAGGATCGCGGCGAGCTCGTCGGCCTGCAGCGGGCCGGCGACACGCACCAGGCGCCGCGACCAGAGCTCGTGGGGCAGCCAGAGTGCAACGCCGCTGATCAGCGCCGCGGCGGGCCCGGCCAGCTGCCGGGCATAGCCGGGCGCATTGAAGACGAACTGCTGCAGCAGCCCGTGGATCAGCACCCCGGCGCCGAAGCTGCTCAGCGCCAGGCTGATCCAGAGGACCAGCGCGAGATACCAGCGGCGGAGCGTGGCATTCGGTGCGGCGCGCTCGACCAGTTCACGGTCGCTGCTGAAGAAGCGCCAGTGGGCCAACCAGACCAGCGCGGCCACCAGCGCATTGGCCAGCGGGCTGATCAACTCCAGCGCCGACTGGCTCTGGTTGAAGCGATCGAGCGCCAGGGTGAGCACCCCCTGCAGCCCGAACAGCACGACCAGCGCCGCCACCAGCAGCACGGCATAGGCATACAGGCGGCGCAGCGCCGAGAACTGTCCCTCGGGCTGGCGGGCATCCCGCTGGGCCAGGGCCCAGTGGCCCGCCCAGAGCGGCGTGCCAATCACGATCAGTGCGACGCTGCTGCCCAGCCGCAGGGCAGCGACGCCCGCGCCGAGCGCGGCGCCCCCGAACAGGGACGTCGCGAGGAACGCCAGCAGCCCGCTGACGCCGAAGCTCAACATCCACAAACCAATGAAGGCGGCGACATAGATGTAGAGCCGCCGCACCGTGCGTGTTGCCATGGTTCACCTCCCGCGCAAGACAGGGCTGGTTCGACGCACGCGCCCCGCCTACCAGAAGGGCCAGCCAATGATGCGCCAGGTCTCGCCGTCGCGCTCGAGCAGGATGTCGTACTGGGTGCTCCACTCATTCCCGCCAAACAGCCCACCCGGGCTGAAATGAGTGACGGTGACCGTCACCGTCGCGGTCCGATCGTGGATGGCGACGGCATTGACCCGCAGCTCGCTATCGCGCTGATAGCGGAGCTGTTCCTGAAACTCGGCCAGGGTGTGCTCGCGTCGCGTCGTCTCGCTGAGCATCCCGTAGGCCGTAGCATAATCGCCGCGGTAGGTCGCGTCGAAGAAGCGCTGGACCACCCCCTCGGGCGTGGAGAGCGGCGCAAGCTCTGGTTGCTGGCGCCCGCCCAGCGCGATGGCGATCAGGGCAATGACAACCAGGGCCAGCGCGCCGCCGACCAGGGCCAGCAGGCCCCAGCCCTCACTCCAGCGGGGCGCGCCAACCCGCGGATCGCGCGTTGCTCGGAGCATAGCTCACCTCCTCCTGACCGGCGCCCCGGCGCGGACAATGCGCCGCACACCGGCCAGGGTCGCATCCTGTAGTGTAACAGCACAGCGGCAGTCTGTGCGTTATCGTCGCACAATATGCTGTGATTGTCTGTGCACCCACCGCGCAGGCGCTGGGCGGTGAAGAGCCCTTCCCCCGTGGTATCGGGATATTTTCGCCGGATCGGGCCGGCCGGCGGTACACTGAGAGATGGGGGGGCAACTCGCTGTCTGGTGCTGCCCTGTTTTGCCTACCCGTGCACCACCCCGCTGCCCCTCCGTGCGGTTGGATCGAGTGCTCAATCCTTGCCGATGCGTAGTCTCCCGCCGCGGCCAGGCCGCTGTGCGGGGGAGGAGGGTGCGAGGATGCGGACGATACTGGTTCCCCTGGACGGGTCACCCTTTGGCGAGCATGCGCTCCCGGTCGCGATCGCGCTTGCCCGGCGCGGGTCGCTGCAGCTGGCCCTGGTCCATGTTCATCACCTGATCGTGCCGGCGCCCGGGCCGGCAGGCGCCGCGTTGTACGATCCGGCGATCGATGCCCTGGTACGTGAGGAGGAGGCGGCCTACCTGGCCGATGTCTCGCACCGGATCGCGGCGGTCTGGGACGGGCCGGTGACGATGACGCTGCTGGAGGCGCCGATCAGCGACGCGCTGTGCCGCTATGCCGAGGAGCTCGACACGGCGCTGATCGTGCTGAGCACCCACGGGCGGGGCGGTATCGCCCGCGCCTGGCTGGGCAGCGTTGCCGATCGGCTGTTGCGCCAGGCTCCAGTGCCGACCCTGATCGTGCACCCGGGCGACGGCGCGCCCGATCTGAGCCGTGAGCCGCCGCTGGGTCACATCCTGATCCCGCTCGATGGGTCATCGCTCGCCGAGCGGGCGATCGAGCTCGCCACCTGGCTTGGCCAACTGACGCATGCCCGCTACACCCTGCTGCGCGTGGTGGAGCCAGTCGTCCGCGGCTTCTTCGTCAACGGGGTTGAGCCGAGTGTTGACGTGGATGCCCAGGAGGCCGCCTGGCAACAGGCTACCGCCTATCTCGAAGGCATTGCCGCCCGGCTGCATGACCAGGGTCTGGCCGTCGTGCCCGAGGTGCGCGTGGGGCGCCCGGCGAACGAGATCCTGGAGTGTGCCACGGCCTGCGGCGCCCAGCTGATCGCGATGACTACCCACGGGCGGGGTGGGGTGGCCCGGCTGCTCATCGGCAGCGTCGCCGACAAGGTGCTGCGCGGCTCCACGGTGCCGCTGCTCGCCTACCGCCCGGAGGAGGCGCGCACATAAGTGGTGCATCCGCCAAGTCATGTGTCACCCTGCGCGAAGCGAAGGGTCCCGGCCGAGATGCTTCGCTTCGCTCAGCATGACACGGGACGTGCCGGATGCACCAATAAGGCGTGGTTCGGACGAGCTTGACAGGTTGCGAGGATGCGATGAAACGAGGACGCGATCGTATCGCCTCATCGCGCCACGCATCCTCTCTATGACTGTCAAACGATACCGCCCGTCTCTGAAGCGTGCCTGATGGGGAGGAGGGTTCCATGGAGCTCAAACCAGCAGTGGTTGGCGCGTATCTCAGCCAGCACTTCGGCGTCCCGGTGCAGGTGCTCCAGCTTGCCCCCCTCGGCGCAGCAGAACCCGGCCCGCCGCCCGAAGCGCCGCAGACCAGCCCGCTGAAGATCCTGGGTTACGGCCAGCCGGTGCTGGTGCGCTACTGCCTGGATGGCCAGGAGCGGCGGGCGGTGCTACGCACCATGGCCGCCAACCCCTTCGGCCACGAGCGGCGGGCCGACCGCGCGGCCGGCATGATCCTGAGCTACGACAGCTTCAACGACCTGCCGCAGCACGTGCGCGCCCTTGATGTCGGTGTGCTCAGCCCGGAGGGGCAGCTCAGCTCGATCGGCGCGGGCGAGGTCTTCCTGCTCACCGACTATGTCGAGGGCAGCCTGTACGCCGACGATCTGGTGCGGCTTGCGGCGACCGGCAGCGCCACGGCGCAAGACATCGCACGGGCGCAGGCCCTGGCCGCCTATCTGGGGCGCATCCACGCCGTGCGCCACACTGACCCGGCGCTCTACCGCCGCCACCTGCGCGATGTCTTTGGCAGCGGCGAGGGTATCGTCGGGCTGGTCGATAGCTATCCGCCCGATTTCCCACTGGCCAGCCCGGCCTGGCTCGCACAGGTCGAGGAGCGCCTGGTCGCCTGGCGCGCGCGGCTCAAGCTCCGCAGCGGGCGGCTCGCCCAGATCCACGGCGACTTCCACCCCTTCAACGTGCTCTTCCGCAACGGGACGGAGTTCACCCTGCTCGACCGCAGCCGGGGCCCCTGGGGCGAGCCCGCCGACGACGTCAGCGCGATGGCGATCAACTACCTCTTCTTCTCGCTCCAACGCTCGGGCACGCTGGCCCCACCCTTCGCGGCCCTGTGGCACAACTTCTGGCAGACCTACCTGGCGTGTACCGGCGACGAGGAGTTGCTCCACGTCGTGCAGCCCTTCCTGGTCTGGCGCGCCCTCGTTGTCGCCAGTCCGCTCTGGTACCAGGTGGCCGACGATGTGCGCCGGTGGCTGTTCCGTTTCATCGACCAGCTGCTTGAGACGCCTGTCTTCGACCCGACAACGGTGGGGTGATAGCGCGGTAAGGTTTTTGGGAGTTGCGCCCCCAGGCCCCACATACCCCACCCCCCTACCCCCTCCCGGCCGGGAGAGGCCTGCCCTGAGCGTAGCCGAAGGGGGGCAGGGGGGTGAGGGCACGCAGCGCATCAGGACGCCATCCGCCAAAAACCCTCCACCTGAGAGGAGGTGGGGAGCCGACCAACGTCGGCACAACATCTACCCGTATATTTTCTTAACGCCATCAACCGCCGGGCGTGGGGCAGGCGACCACGGGTGGTTCATGGACCGACCCGGGCTGCCATCGCCTGGCGCTGAAGCGCCACGAGCCGGTCGGCGTAGGCCGCCGCGGTCGCGCCCTCCGGGCCGGGCAGCAGCGTGTGCAGCGCCGCCGCGTAGTGCGCAAACCGGGCGAGCATCTGGGCCGGTGTCACACCGTCGTGGGGCTGGCGCTCGTTGCCCCAGGCCACCTGGCCGTCGAGCAGTTCTGGCGCTCCGGCGGTCAGGGCGGCCAGCAGCATCTTCGTGGTGTAGCCAAAGCCGGCGCGGATCAGCGCCTCGTCGGTATCACCGGCCGCCAGGCAGCGCGCCGTCGCCTCGTGCACCAGGCGTTCCCGCAGCCGTTCGAGCGCCGCCGCGGCCGCGCCCGGCGCCGCGGGGTGGGCCGTAACC
>DAOUBZ010000231.1:0-4165 GCA_034432515.1 Chloroflexaceae bacterium
GAGCGAGGGGTCTTGCGCGACCCGCTCAGATTCCTCGCTGCGCTCGGAATGACAAGCATGCGGCATCTTCAATCGTAATTGGTATTACCCCGTCGCCTAGAGCCGGCTGAACTCCTTGCTCGCCCGTTTAGCCGAGACGGCGCCGTCGAGCTCGGCGCGGGCCAGGCTGCCCTCGAGCATGCGCAGGAAGGCGCGCCGGTCGGCGCTGCGCACCACGGCTTGCTCGTGGGCACGGGCCAGGGCGACGGGGTAGCCATTGCCGCGGGCGCACTGATCGTACACGAGGCTGTGCACCAGGTCAACCTGGGTAGGCGATCGGGCCACCCAGGCCGGGAGCTCGACCCGGCACAACTCGCGCCCGACCCGCAGGTGGAAGAAGTGGATGCCGTGCTCTCCGTAGCGTTCGACATTGATCGTGCTCATCGAGCTGAAGAGCGGCCCGCGCTGGCCCTCGGCGAGGCGCTCGCCGAGCACATCGGCGTCGACGAGGCCCTGGCAGGGCATACACGACGGCATGCGCCCGGCGCGCACATCGCTGCACTCGGCGCAGCGCGCGCCCCGCCCGGCGGGCACATCCACGTCGGGGCAGAACATCAGCCGAATGGCGCCGACCACCTCCGGCGAGCGCGGCCGGCTGATGTAGGAGGCGGTGGCGATGCCGCGGGCGCGCATCCGCTCCAGGTAGCCGAGGTAGGGCTGGAGAAAGTGATCCTGCACGAAGCGCTCGGCCCCGGCGAGCGCCCAGCGCACCAGGGTGCCGTCTTGCAGCGCCAGGGCCGGTAAGCCGTCGTCGAGCAACTCGTCGGCGAGCGCGGCCAGGGCCAGGCCCTCCTCGACGTCGCGGCGGGCGCTGAGGTAGTTGCCCTCGATCGCGACGCGGCGCGCGCCGTCGCTCACATAGAAATCCTCCTCCCGGTAGGCGAGCAGGGGCCGCGAACTGAGGCGCGCGGTTGGCTGCTGGCCATAGCGGATGAAGACCTGGCCGATATTGATCAGGTAGCAGGCGACGCTGCCGTGACGGTCCAGCTCGATCTGCGAGCCATCGGTGGCGATCACGGCATAGGCCGGCGGGCGTTCGGGTAGCGCGCGCACCGTATCGAGCCGTTCGACGGGCCGGGCCAGCAGCCAGCTGGCGGTGGTACGGCTAAGCTCGACGGCCCGCGCCCAGTGGGCCTCGGCGCCGGCGCCGACCAGGTAGCGCTCGCGTGCCAGCGCAGCCCGACTGGCGGTATCGGCCGCGCTCCGGGCGGCCGTAGTGCTCATCTCGCGAACCTGCCTGCTCAAGGCCGCCAGGTCAAGACCCATGGCTCGCTCCTCACGCTCTGTCGCCGATACCAGTGCTCAGGGGCAGGATAGGACAAGTGTTCCCACATGTCAATCGCGGGATGGCAACCGGTACTACTGGGGCAGGCTGTGGTATGATGCGCCGCACAACTCCGCGCGAGCACGAGGCGCCGATGAGCCCGATCCGCAGCTATCAAGCGGCCCTGGACTACATCTACAGCTTTGTCGACCCGGCGCGCCGGCCCGCGGCCAGCCCGGAGGCGGCCGAGCGCAACCTCGAGCGCATGCGCGCGCTGCTGGCCGCGGCAGGCAACCCGCAGCAGGCCATGGCCACGGTGGTCATCGCCGGCACCAAGGGCAAGGGCAGCACCGCGGCGATGATCGAGGCGATGCTGCGCGCCGCCGGGCTGCGGGTGGGGCTCTTCACCTCACCGCACCTGAACTCCTACCGCGAGCGTATCCAGGTCGACCGGGAGTTGATCAGCCAGGCCGAGCTGATCACTCTGGTTGAAGCCCTGCGTCCGCGGATCGAGGCCTTCGATCCCGGGCCCACCGGCCGGCCTACCACCTTCGATATCGGCCTGCTGCTGGCGCTGTGCCACTTCGCAGCGCGCCAGGTCGATCTGGCGGTGATGGAGATCGGGCTTGGTGGACGCTACGACAGTGTCAACGTGCTCACCCCGCTCGTCGCGGTGATTAGCTCGATCAGCTACGACCACACGGCCATCCTCGGCACCACGCTGCGCGAGATCGCCTGGAACAAGGCCGGCATCATCAAGTCGGGGGTGCCTGCTGTGAGCGTGCCGCAGCTGCCCGAGGCAGACGCGGTGATCGCCGCCGAGGCCGAGGCCCTGGGCACCGAGCTGTACATCACCTGGGAGTCGGGGCTTGACCGCGTGGTTGGCGCCGGGCGCCTGAGCCACCTGGCCTACCCAGTGGCGCCCGTGCCGTCGCTCCGTGGCGCCTTCCAGCGTGAAAATGCCCGCCTGGCGCTCGGGGCAGCCATGCTGCTCCGTGAGCGGGGGCTCACACTGCCCGACGCGGCGCTGGCCCACGGGCTGGCCCACGTCCGCTGGCCCGGGCGCTTTGAACTGATCCCCGGCGCCCCCGCACTGCTGATCGACGGCGCACACAACGCCGACTCGGCCCAGAAACTGCTCGCGGCCATCCAGGCCGAGCTGCGCTACGAACGGCTGGTGCTGATCCTGGGCACATCGCGCGACAAAGACATCGGCGCGATGGCGGCGGCCCTGGTGCCCCACGCTGCCGCCGTGATTGTCACGCGCTCGCACCACCCGCGCGCCATGGACATCGACCGGATCATCGAAGCCGCTGGCGCGTATCTGCGTGGCCCGCTGGTGATCACCGCCGACCTGCGCGCGGCGCTCGACGCAGCGCGCGGGCTCAGCGGCCCGCGCGACCTGATCTGCATCACCGGCTCGCTCTTCGTGGCCGCCGAGGCCCGCGAAGCCCTCGGCCTGGCCGTCGCAGACTGAGACCCGTGATGAGTTTGGCGCAAGCGCCAGACCCACCGCACCACCACCACCCGGAGTATGGTATCATAGCCGACAAACATGTGTTTCGATCACGTGGCGTAGGACTACAACGAAGGTTGGCCTTCTGCCGCATCAGTACGCTGTACGCCGGTCACCCTGAGCGGAGGCGTAGCCGGAGCGAAGGGTCTCGGTGTGGCATCACCGCCGGGATTCCGAGCGAAGGGCTCGGAATGACAACCCTCGTTGTAGTAGTAGGACCGCGTCCGAGCTTTGCCGTTGGATTGCGTCTGTTGGGCCGAAGCTGTTGGGCCGAAGCATTGGCTGCGCCAATGGCCTTACGGGGCGGGGCCGACCCCTCAAAGCTGCGCGGACGCGGTACAAGTGCGAGACCGACGTGAAACGCTGGTTACCGGTGCTCCTGGGGCTGATCGTGGGGGCGGCGCTGGTGCTGATCTCGGCCCGTGAGCGGGAAGTGCACATCGCGCCGCCTGGGGTGGTCTACAGCCTGGCGGGCCCGGGCGGCTCCGCGCTGGCCAGCGGCACCCGTGAGGCGATCGCCCCACCCCCGGCCCAACTCCAGCCGCTGCCCACGCTGATGCCGCTGGCGCCAGCGGGCTTCAGCCCTGTACCAGCGGGCGAGCGGCGCTACATCCCCATCCTGATGTACCACTACGTGCGCTATGTCGACCGGGCGGCCGACCCACTGGGCTTCAGCCTCTCGGTCACGCCGGAACAGTTGGACGGGCAACTGGCCTGGCTGAAGGCGGCCGGCTACGAGACGGTACGCATGGACGCGGTGGCAGCCTGTCTGCACGGCAGCGGGCCATGCCCGGCCCGCGGGGTGGCGCTCACCTTCGACGACGGCTACATGGACGCCTACACCACGGCCCTGCCCATCCTGCAGCGCCACGGCTTCGTGGCCACCTTCTACATCGTGAGTGGCTTCGTGGGCCAGCCGGGGTACATGGGCTGGGCAGAGCTACGCGCGCTGCGCGACACCGGCATGGAGCTCGGCGCCCACAGCGTCACCCACCCGGATCTGACCACCCTCGGCCTGGAGGAACTCCGCGCCCAGGTGGGTCAGTCGCGTGCCGCGCTTACCGCCGAGCTCGGCCAGCCGGTGGTCAGTTTCTGCTATCCGGGCGGGCGCTTCAGCGATACGGTAGTAGCCGTCACCCGCGAAGCCGGCTACACCTCGGCGACAACGACCATCCAGGATGGCCCACAGAGCAACCCCTTCACCCTACCCCGGCTACGCATCTCAGGCGACCTCACCCAGGAGGGCTTTCAGGGAATGGTGGCGGCCTATCTGCCATGAAGACCGATCGGTGAAGGGTGCGCCCGTGCCGGCACGGGCGCACCCGTCACCACACAAGCACCAGCGC
>DAOUBZ010000232.1:0-2637 GCA_034432515.1 Chloroflexaceae bacterium
GAGCGAGGGGTCTTGCGCGACCCGCTCAGATTCCTCGCTGCGCTCGGAATGACAAGCATGCGGCATCTTCAATCGTAATTGGTATTACCCCAGGTGTGAACAGTTACGGCCCTGGGGCACCAGGCGCAGTTCATTGCCGCATGGGCGCGCAGCAGCGCCCAGCGCCCCCTTGCCAGTTGCTGCGCCTAAAAAACGCTACTGTAGTGGCGAAAAACGCCAATTCTGTTGACAATTCTCTCTACCAATGCTAAAATTGATGCGCGAAAGGCAATTATCACCAATGACATGGTATTTTTGGTAATTCAGGCCACAGCAGGGAGGCGCAGGATGCTCAGGCAAGGATTGCTTCACGTGCAGCCCGCACGCGCCCGCACGGCACGGGGCCGCCACCGGCGTACCCGCGCCCCGGGTGATGAGGGCCCGCGGCGATTGGTTGCCCGAGGGTTGGCAGTGGCTCAATCATCGTGCGCAGTGCGTTAGCAGGAGCCTTCTATGCACCGTATCATCACCCGTGACCCGGTGAGCGGCGGCGAGCTCATCGTTACCCGGCTTGAGTGCCCACAGAGCGGCATCGTGATCGAGGGGCAGTTCAGCCTCGGCTGGATCGGCCGGCTCAGCCCCGAGCAGCTTGAGTTCGTCGAGCTCATGGTCAAGAACCGGGGCAATATCCAGAAGCTGGCCGCTGAGCTTGAGCTCTCGTACAATACCGCCCGGGCCCGCCTCGACGAGATCGTCGCCGCGCTCGGCGGCAGCCCCGAGCCCGATGGTCGCGCCGATCGCCGCCAGATCCTCGACCGCCTCGCGGCGCGCGAGATCAGCGTCGAGGATGCGCTGAAGCTGCTCAAGGCATGAGGCCGCCCATGGATTCCGATGAGCGTGACCGCATTTTGCAGCTGGTTGAAGGCGGGCAACTCTCGGCCAATGAGGCGGCGCGCTTGCTCGATGCCATGGCCGCCAGCTGGCGCGCCAGCGAGCATGCCCGCTCGCGCCTGGTGCGCGTGCGCGTCACCGATCTGCAGACTGGCCGCCAGAAGGCCAGTGTGAGCATTCCCGTCGGCCTGGTGAACGTTGGCCTGCGCCTCGGTGCACGCCTCGCCCCTCAACTCAGTGGCTCCGCCCTCGAGACGTTGCTGCGTAGCGTCCAGGACGGCGCCAGCGGGCGCCTGCTCGAGTGGCAGGATCTCGAGGAGGGCGAGCGTGTCGAGCTCTTCGTCGAGTAGCGCCAGTCGCCGGCGGACGCCATAGTTCAAGGAGCATAACCATGACCGAGCAGCGTTTCCCTGCCGGCTCCGCGCCGCGCGTGCGGATCGGCCGGGTCTCTGGTGACCTGCGGGTCGCCGTCTGGGACGAAGATGCCATCCTGGTGGCCGCCGCTGGCCAGGTCCAGGAACTGTACCAGGAGGGCGACGAGGTCGTGATCACCAGCGCCGGCGACCTGGACTTGCAGCTCCCGGCCCGGGCGCTGGTCAGTGCCGGCGCGTGCGAGGGCGATGTGACTGCCGCCGGGGTGCGCGAGTTGACCCTCGAGCGGGTCGCCGGCGACCTGCGCACCAGCGGGGTTGCCAGCCTGGCGGTTGAGCAGGTGGCGGGCGACCTGCGCGTCGATGAACTGGCCGCGCGGCTCAGCGCCGGCCGGGTAGGCGGCGATCTGCGGCTGAAGGGCGCCACGGGCGCGACCATCACCGTGGGCAGCGTTGCCGGCGACCTGGAGCTTGGCGGCGCGTCCGGGACGGTACAGGCCGGTGAGATCGGCGGCGACTGCACGCTCGGCGGCGCCTGTGAGCGGGTGCATCTCGGCCAGGTGGGCGGCGATTGCAGGCTCGCCGGAGTGGCCGCGCTGAAGGTCGGCGCTGTGCGTGGCGACCTCGCAGTGGCAAACGCAAGCAGCGCGGTCGAGGTGGGCAGCGTCAGCGGCGATGCCAGGTTCACGGCCCTCGACGGCACGCTCGAACTGGGCGACGTGGGGGGCGACCTCGACCTGCGGGCGAGCTTCAGCCCCGCCAGCAAGGCGCGCGTCCGCGTGGGCGGCGATGCAAGCATTCAGCTCCTGGGGGTGCCGAACCTGACGCTCAGCGCCGTGGTGCAGGGCGAGGTGCGCGGCGTGAGCTCCAGCAGCGGCGGCGGGACGAAGCGCATCAACCTGGTCTATGGCGCCGGGGCGGCCAGCCTCGAGTTGAACGTCGGTGGGGACCTGCGCATCAGCGCCGACGCCCGTCCGGGCAGCAGCAGCAGCAGCAGCGGGACGGGCAGCAGTTCCGAGTTCGAGCGTGACTGGGCCGAGCTCGGCCGTGAACTGGGCGCGTTGGGCCGCGAACTGGGGGCGTTGGGCCGCGAACTGGGCGCCGAGATCGCCGCGGCGCTCAGCAAAGAGGGGGTCGGCGGGGGCGCCGCCTGGGCCGAAGAGGTGGCGCGCAAGGTGGAGGAGCAGGCCCGGCGCATCCAGGCCCGGGCCGAGGAGCAGGCGCGCCGCGTGGAGGAGCGTGCCCGGGGCGACGCGCAGGGCCGCGTACACGTCAAGATCAACGAGCGAGAGTGGCAACTCGACCCCGAGCGCCTGGAGCGGATCAAGGAACAGGCCCGCCGCGCGGCCGCCGATGGCCTCGCCGGCGCCCTGGAGGCGGTCGAGCGGGCGCTGGG
>DAOUBZ010000233.1:0-3877 GCA_034432515.1 Chloroflexaceae bacterium
CCGGCGACGACCCGGGCACGGCCGCGCGCGCCCTGGCGGGCGAAGAGGGCGCAGCCCTGGTGGCGCTGAGCGACGATGAGCGCCTGCCCGGCCTGCTGCGCTCGCTGCCCCTGCGCGGCTGGGCGATCGTCTCACCCGAGGCCGGTCCCGAGGAGTTGCGCGCCGCGGTAGGTGCTGCTGCCCAGGGTCTGGTGGCGCTGCCGCGGGCCATGGCCGAACAGCTCAGCGGGCCACGGGCCGCTGCCGAGCCGCTGGCCGAGCCGCTGACTGCCCGCGAGGGCGAAGTGCTTAGCCTGCTCAGTGAGGGCCTGCCCAACAAGCAGATCGCGCTACGCCTGCAGATCAGCGAGCATACGGTGAAGTTCCACATCGCGTCGATCTTCGCCAAACTTGGCGCCGCCTCGCGCACCGAGGCGGTCAGCATCGGCGCCCGCCAGGGGCTGATCACACTTTGAGCCGCGTCTTATGACCCCCGTCATAGCTCCCGACCACCGGCTATGACCCGCGACCGGCCTGGCGGCACTTGCCCGCTAGCCTCCCCGCTGCTATCATAGAGACTCGCGCAGCCGGCGTGCGTGCAGCGGCTGATCGCCCGCCGGTCTTCCTCCCTGCCCATAGTGCAACTGCCCAGCACGGCCACCCACGTCGGAGCACCTGCGCAACCACCCCTGACAATGAGGGGGAAGGCTACCAGATGCGAGTGAAGTGTAACGAAGCGAGCTGGCCCTTTTCCGCCCGGAAATGGGGACCATGCAGCTCGTCACTCGTCACGCATCACTCTCTGAGATGACCCATCGTGGGAGGGACCGCCATGAATATCCTGCTGGTCTACCCGAAGTTCCCCGATACCTTCTGGAGCTTCAAACACGCCCTGCGCTTCGTGCGCAAATCAGCGGCGCTGCCACCCCTGGGCCTGGTCACCGTCGCCGCCATGCTGCCACCGGAATGGAACAAGCGCCTGGTCGACGTCAACATCCGGGATCTGAGTGATGCCGACCTGGCCTGGGCCGATTATGTCTTTATCAGCGCAATGATCGTGCAGCGCGAGTCGGCCCGCGCGATCATCGCCCGTTGCAAGCAGGCCGGACGCCCGGTGGTGGCCGGCGGGCCGCTCTTCACCGCCGAGCCCGAGCAGTTCTCCGAGGTCGACCACCTGGTGCTCAACGAGGCCGAGGTGACCCTGCCCCGCTTTCTGGCCGATCTGGCCCGCGGCGGCGCCGAACGCAGCTACCGCGCCGACGAGTTCCCCGACATCACCGAGACACCAACCCCGATGTGGGAACTGCTGGACCTGCGGCACTACGCGTCGATGAGTGTGCAGTATTCCCGTGGCTGCCCCTACAACTGCGACTTCTGCAACATCACCACGCTCTTCGGCCATCGGCCGCGTGTCAAGAGCGCCGCCCAGATCATCAAGGAGCTCGATAGCCTCTACCAGCTGGGCTGGCGCAGCGCCGTCTTCTTCGTTGACGACAACCTGATCGGCAACAAGCGCCAGCTCAAGAACGAACTGCTCCCGGCACTGATCGAGTGGCGCCGCGGCAAAGTGCCGATGCCCTTCAACACCGAGGCCTCGATCAACCTGGCCGACGACCCGCAGTTGATGGAGTTGATGGTCCAGGCCGGCTTCACCACGGTCTTCATTGGCATCGAGACCCCCGACGAGGAGAGCCTGGCCGAGGCCAACAAGCGCCACAATACCCGCCGTGACCTGGCGGCCGATATCCGGCGCATCCAGCGAGCGGGGTTGCAGGTGCAGGGCGGCTTCATCATCGGCTTCGACAACGACACGCCCTCGATCTTCCAGCGCCAGATCGACTTCATCCAGCAGACGGGCGTGGTCACGGCGATGGTCGGGCTGCTCAATGCGCTCCCGGGCACGCGGCTCTACGCGCGGCTGGAGCAGGAGGGCCGGCTCCAGGCCCAGACCAGCGGTGACAACTCCGACGGGACGACCAACATCGTCCCCACGATGGACCTGGAGACATTGCGCGCCGGCTACCGGACCATCGTGGAGCACATCTATGCGCCGCGGCCCTACTACGCGCGCCTGAAGACCTTCCTCAGCACCTATGGGCGCCCTACCGTCACTGTTCCGCTCGATCGGGAGCACATGCTGGCCTTTTTCCGCGCGGCCCTGCACCTGGGCGTGCTCGGCGCCGAGCGGGCCGAGTACTGGCGGCTGTTAGCCTGGACCGCGCTGCTCCGCCCGCGGCTCATCCCGATCGCGGTCACCCTGGCAATCTATGGCTACCACTTCCGCATGGTCAGCCGGCTCAATGTGGTGTAGCCAGGCCCGCATGGAGCTAGTTGTATGTTGCTCTGCCACGGCCCGCCCGGCGGCTCATGGTCATTGAGTTTTCAATCTGCTCCAGCCCGCGAAGGCGGGCTTCGCATCCGTTAGCCCGCGGCGTGAGCCGCCGGGCAGGGGGTGGATAGCGGATCGATTACTGAAACGCTGGTCGTAGACGGCAACGCCTTCGGCAGCCGGGTGGCCCCTTCCGTCATCCTGAGCGGAGCCGCAGGCGGAGCGAAGGATCTCGGCTTCCAGACGCTGAGAGATACTTCGCTTCGCTCACTATGACGCGGCTCGTGCCCGGGCCAGCTACCACTCAGAGCTCGGCGAGGCGCGTGCGTAGCTTCTCCAGGGCGGCGCGGGCCGTCTCCAGGCTCTCGCGCTCGCGCTGGACAACCGCTGCCGGCGCCCGGTCGGTGAAGCTCGGGTTGGCCAGCTTGGCCTCGCGGCGAGCGACATCGGCCTCGGCGGCGACAAGCTCCTTGCCCAGCCGCGCCCGCTCAGCCTCGAGGTCGATCAGGCCGGCCAGCGGCAGGTAGCACTCGATCGCGCCAAGCACGATCGCGGCGGCATGCTGCGGTTTGCGCTCCAGCGTCTCAACGATGGTCAGCGCGTCGGCCTTCACGCGGCCCAGGCGCGCGATCAGCGGAGCCTGCGCCCGCAGCAGCCCGCTGCGCTCGCCGCCGACGATCGTCGCCGTGACCCAGCGCGCCGCCTCGACCTTGTACTCGGTGCGAGCATTGCGGATGGCCACGATCAACTCGCGCACCAGCTCCCAGTCACGCTCGGCGGCTTCGTCCAGCGCGGTCGGCTCGGCCTCGGGGTAGGCCGCCAGCATGATCGTGCGCGGCGCGTCAGGATAGTTGCTCATCGTTGAGCCGTCGCCGGTGACATACTGCCAGAGCTCCTCGGTGACAAAGGGCATGAAGGGATGCAGCAGGCGCAGGCTGCCCTCAAGCACGGTGTAGAGGGCGGCCCGTGTGACCTGCCGGGTCTCTTCGTCGCCCTCCAGTTGCACCTTGGCCACCTCGACGTACCAGTCGGCGAACTCGCCCCAGAGGAAGTCGTGGATCTGGCGCCCGGCCTCACCGAAGTTGTAGCCCTCCATGAGCCGGTCCACGTCACCGACCAGGCGGCTGTAGCGCGAGAGGATCCAGCGGTCGGCGAGCGAGAGGGCCAGCGGCGAGAAGCTGAAGGCCGACTCGCGCTCCTCGCCCAGCTTGCCGATCACGAAGCGCGTGATGTTCCAGAGCTTGTTGGCGAAGTTGCGCGCCGCCTCGATCCGCTGCGGGTTCAGATTCAGATCCTGGCCGGGCGTACCGCTGGTGGCCAGCGTGAAGCGCAACGCATCGGTGCCGTGGCGGTCCATCACCTCAAGCGGGTTGACCACATTGCCATAGCTCTTCGACATCTTGCGCCCGTGCTCGTCGCGCACCAGGCCGTGCAGGTAGACGGTGTGGAAGGGTGGCTCACCAGTGAGGTAGCAGCCCATCATCATCATGCGCGCCACCCAGAAGAAGAGGATGTCGTAGCCCGTCTCCATCACCGAGGTCGGGTAGAACTCGCGCAGATCAGGGGTCG